>JAJRBL010000014.1 GCA_028679485.1 Methanospirillum sp.
CTCTTCGACTCAAATGGTTCGTTTTGCACTACACTATACTAATTTATAGTGGTTACATCAATTTATATAAACAAATCAGTGAGCATTTGTATGACTTTAAACATCATTCTTTCCAGGACATTAATCGTTTTCTCTCTGATACTCTGTCTTGTAGCAGGGGCATCAGCGGCAGAAGAATCTGCAACCCAATCTTTGGATAATGGGTCATCTGTTCAGGCCGGAAGTACTGTCAATCTTAATGATATCAATTCACTGGATCTCATTAATGATACTGCTACAAGAGAACTGGTTCTCTCAAACCTCGAGTCAAATGGTGTTAATACCTCCGTGCTCAGGGCGGCAATATCTGTCGGCGCAACCGGAAAGGTTAAAAATATTCTTGAGTACTATAAAGATAAGATTCAGGCAAATCCAGATGCTGTAAAACCTGAAGCAACAGCTGATGAATCGGCGGCTGGAAATGGAGAGAGCAAGACTACATCTGAAGAGGCTACACCGGTCCCGACCGGAACAAAATCTCCCCTTTCACCATTTGTTACTCTTATCGGGATTGCAGCAGCAGGTTGTGTTGCTTTCGTACTGAAGAGATAGGTACAATACTTTTTTTTCAGATGCAAGGATAGAGGCAGATATCCGGATCCACTTCGACAAAATCAAAGCCTGGCGATTCAGTACCTTATGTAATGAGATCTGATCCGATCCCAGTGGATGCAATTCCCCCCCTCTCCATGCTCATTCCCCTCAGTCTTCAGCATCTGTTTGCCATGTTTGGTGCCACAGTCCTGGTACCGGTTCTCCTGGGGATAAATCCTGCAACCGTTCTGCTGTTCAACGGAATTGGCACCCTGATTTTCATTGTCGTGTGCCAGTTTAAAGTTCCTGCGTATCTTGGTTCGAGTTTTGCGATAATCGCTCCCTCAATGATGGTCATCGGAACGTACGGGTATGGAGCTGTCCTCTCGGGATACATCGCCTCCGGAGTCTTTTTCCTGCTGATTGCCCTCGTAATTTATCGGTTCGGATCCGGATGGGTCCGTATCGTATTTCCCGATGTGGTAATGGGATCGGTGGTCGCGGTCATCGGTCTCGGACTTGCTCCGACTGCTATAAAACTCTCCGGTCTCTCCGGCAATAATCCTGATCTGCACATTATCATCATATCCCTTTTTACCCTCCTGGTTACCGTCTTCTGTATGACCATCTTCCGGGGGATATTCAGTATAATTCCGATTCTTATCGGTATCCTTTCAGGAAGTATTTTAGCCGGTATTTTTGGGTATTTTTCTTTCGACCAGATCATTCAGGCACCCTGGCTGGCTATACCAACAATCTATACGCCGGTCTGGTCTTTACATGCGATCTTCATCATCATTCCTGCCTCTTTTGTCATTCTGGTGGAACTGATTGGCCATCTCCAGGTGACCGGAACAGTTGTGGGTAAAGACCTGATCAGGGATCCGGGTCTGGTCAGGATGCTTTGTGGGAAAGGATTATCCAGTATCCTCTCCGGTTTCTTTGGTTCGACCCCGAACACTACCTATGCAGAAAATATCGGGGTTCTCGCAATAACCCGGGTATACAGCACGGCAGTATTCGGCGGAACAGCTGTCTTTGCCATTATCATCTCATTCTGCGGAAAGTTCACCTCTGCCATAGATAGCATCCCGGATCCCGTTATTGGTGGGATATCCATGCTGCTATTCGGTGTTATTGCTGCCCAGGGTATACGTATGCTGATTGAATCAAAGGTCGATCTCTCACAGGCAAAGAACCTGGTACTGGTATCGGTTATTATTGTGATCGGATCATCAGGAGCAGCCATTAATTCAGGGCCGTTAATTCTGGAAGGGATGTCTCTGGCAACCGTTGTAGGAGTGGGGCTGAATCTGTTGTTTATTGCTTTGTCCAGGTCCGGACTCTTCGGAGAGGAGAAGGATCTTTCGCCCCCGTGAACCAGAGGCAGGTTTGCCCTCATCCCGTTCAGACATCTTTCCCAAAACAATGAGTAGATAACGAAGATATTTCATCAGAGTTCATTCCTTCGATCCCTCCGGAGATTGACTGTTTCAGGTATCTCCATGTCAGAAAGATAGTACACTAACAGTGATGAATAGTTACCTTTTTTTAAGGATTTAGGTGAAGCATGATTATTTTCGCTTATACTAGGGCAGACCGGAATCTATATGATATTTGTTTTTCTGGAAAAAGGAGGCATAATATTTGTGAAATACCGGTCATGAAAACCACAGATGAGAGATATTTTCTGTAAAAATCAAAAGGATCTCTCTATATACACTCATTTACTATTTTGTATGTTGGACCATGAGATTAAAGTGGATTCTTCTGGTGTCTCTCTTCATCGCTTTTGCCTGTGTAGCGGCATATGCTGATGACAGGAACGATGCGACTGCGTATACCATTGCTATCCATGAGGAGGATAATAATACTCCTGCCTGGAATAACAATGACGAAGATTTCGATTTTGCTACTCGGGGATTCATTGCAACCGACGATCCCCTGATCATTCCCTCTGCATATCCCGGTTACAATGCCTGGAACATGGAGAACTATTCATTCCTGAATAACACGACCTGTCCTGACACGATAAACCCGTTGCTCTTCAGACAGGCCCAGCTGAACAATATTCACGGCCTGTTTAATGTAACCGACGGCATCTACCAGGTCCGGGGATACGACGTCTCTGATATCAGTTTCATCAAGGGAGACACCGGCTGGATCGTCATCGATCCGATGGTCTCGGTCGAGACGGCCAAGGCTGCCTTGGAACTCGTGAACCGATCTATAGGAGATTACCCGGTCAAGGCAGTGATATACTCACATCCCCATGTTGACCATTACCAGGGGGTCAAAGGGGTCACTACCCAGGAAGACGTGGATGCGGGTGATACGGAGATTATTGCCCCGTCCGGATTCATGGAACATGCATTAAGCGAGAATGTCTATGCAGGAAATGCCATGTTCCGCAGGGCAGTATACCAGTATGGTATCAGGCTCCCCGTGGACGAGAAAGGGAATGTGGATATCGGCCTTGGCAAGAGTCCCTCGTACGGAACAGCCTCGCTCATCGCTCCAACGATAGATATCTCCGAGACCGGACAGAAGTTAACGGTAGATGGCGTGGACATGGAATTCCAGATGGTTAATGACACGGAGGCTCCGGTTGAGCTGAATATCTGGTTCCCCCAGAAGAAAGCCCTGTTCGTGGCAGAGGACTGCACGGCAACCCTCCATAATGTTCTCACTCTCAGGGGGGCACAGGTCCGGGATCCGCTTGCCTGGTCGAACGATCTGAAACAGACGCAGGAGTTATGGGGTGACCAGGCAGAGGTCATGTTCTCTGCACACCACTGGCCACGATTCGGGAATGAGAAGGTAAATGAGATCCTGGAAAACCAGCGTGACATGTACAAGTTCATCAACGATCAGACCCTGAACCTCATGAACAAGGGTTATACCATGGATGAGATCGCGAGCATGATCGAACTCCCAGATTCGCTCAAGCAGTACTGGTATACCTACGGATTTTACGGTCAGATATACATGGGGGTCAAGGCAACTTACCAGAAGTACCTGGGATTCTACGATGCTGACCCAATAAGTCTGAAACGGGTTCCCCCTGAGGAGTTCTCCACGAGTATCACTGAGTATATGGGAGGAGCTGATGCAGCTATGGAACGCCTCCAGAAGGACTACGATGCAGGCAATTACGAACTGGTAGCCTCAATTGCACATTATCTTGTCTTTGCCGATCCTTCAAACATGGCTGCGAGGAACCTGGAAGCAGCGGCCCTCGAACAACTTGGGTACCAGTCGATATCAGGCACTGCAAGGAATGCATACCTCTCCGGTGCACAGGAACTCCGGAGTACCGAGCCGATCAACGAACGGAGCGGTGTATCTGAGGATGTCATGGCTTCCATGACGATTAGCGAACTCCTGGATTACCTCTCTGTCAGGCTGAACGGTGACAAGGCTACGGGAGAGGACTTCAGGATGAACATCGTTCTCACTGATACCGGTGACAAGGCACTGGTTCAGGTAAAGAATTCGGCACTGATCTACTGGCCTGACAAGTCCTCAAGCACGGCAGATGTAACGGTTGAGATGCCGAGGACTACTCTTGAACAACTCGCTGCAGATCCATCCGTAACGCCGGCAGATGTTACCACCACCGGTGATGCTGCAGTATTCGACAAGTTTGTCTCGATGTTAGACGTCTTCGATCCAGGATTTAACATCGTTACTCCCTAACTTTTTATAAAGCTCCGGGATCACCTGTTCCGGACCTTTTTTCCTGTTCATTCAGGGAATGGATGCATGAATGGGATTATCATTCGTATTGTCTGTCTGACAGGATTACCTGATATCGGAATAGTCTTTTCCAGCCGATGAAATAAAGGATAAACTATCTGCTTTGAAAGAGAAGACTGAATAAAGTATTCATCATATCCAGAGAGAAACAACAAGATGATATCATGGCTTACTCTCCATCATACCAGTGGAATCCGGAAGACTATACCGGGAGTTCCCATGCCCAGAAGAACTGGGGTAATGAATTTTTAAAGGACCTGACCTTCAGGAACAATGATGCTATCCTTGATATCGGCTCGGGTGACGGTATATTTACGAAAGATTTTGCTGAAAGAATCAGGGAAGGCTATGTGGTGGGGATGGATATCTCCCCTGAGATGGTGAGGTACGCATCTTCGCATTTCCCCTTATCAGAATATCAGAATCTCTCCTTTATCC
>JAJRBL010000091.1 GCA_028679485.1 Methanospirillum sp.
AAATCCTTCCTTCGGATCGGTTTCATATAACATAGATTACTCTTTTAGAGTAATAAACTTCCCATAAGGAGTATTGGAGGTTACCTGCCCGGGAGGAATCCCTGTTCTCCGATCCGACCTGCAGGTTAACAGGGAAAGATCAGGGAGATTTTCCTTATTTTGACAGGAATTATGCACAAACTATAAAATGCGCCAGTACCGACAAGACTATGCTTTAAGCACTGTCATGACAATTCTCCTTCATACAACCACCCGGGTGTTGCGTATGAAGACTACAACATTCCTGCGATTCATGGGATTTTCGATCCTTATTGCCAGTTTCTTCTGTGTAATGGTGATCTCTGCAGCGGCTTGACCCTACTGGACGAAATCGTATACCCTTACTGCCGGACTTGGGGCGATGCATGAGATACAGGTGAATAACGGAGCAAAACTGGTTCTTCACTCTCCATCAGGGAGTAATTTTAACCTGTAAGCCATGCAAAATAGCGGGAATCCGGGATCGTGTCCTTCAAACGAACAGAAAAAGACCCATGCAGACTGGTCAACAGTGAGAATGAATGAGGATATACTTATCCCCGATCCCGGACTCTGGTGTTTCGTGACATATACACAATCCGGTTCAGGAACATACCTCCCTGAGGCATCAGCAATACAAACCGGAGACGAATATCCCGGGGGAAATCCGGAGGTCAGGTTACTTTCATAGGAGTAATCCCAACCCACAGGGAGATAATTGATTGTTAATGCATCATTCGTGGTCAGCTTCACCAATACCGTGATGGTGCCGTGTGAGAAGATATCAAAAAAAGATATCAGTGAGTGGATATGTTCGTATCTGAAACATCCAGAGTATCAAACCGTCTTTTTAGTCCATATGTCACGGCAGCGATGAGTAACCCGAAGATCCCCGAGATGATAAAGACTGTATGAAGGCCGGAAAAGGTGAGGATCACCCCTAAAATAACAGGAGAGAGGGTCATTCCCATGTATTTCATGCACGTATGGATTGACAGGATACCGCCTCTTGATGGTGCCGGGGAGAGATAAATGATCTGCGCATCGATTGCGGTCTGGGCAAGTCCGTATCCTGCTCCGAAAAGAAGCAATAACATGAAAACGGTGACAATTGAACCAGTCCATATCATACCCACGAGTGTTAACCCGACCAGGAAAAAACCTGCTATTATCACCTTGATTACTGAAAAACGGGTGGCCAGCATGTTCACCCGGGATGCCGTACACACAACGGCTATCCCTTCAACCGCCAGCATCAGACCTGATTGCCCGGATGCAAAACCAAACAGACTCTTAAGCATAAACGGAACATAGATGACCAGGGAATAAAGCAGGAAGTACACTGAAAATCCCATGAATATCGTATAAAGTATGGGAAGCTGACGAAGAGATGAAAAGGCTTCTCTGATCCCTTTATGGGAACTACTCTCCTGCGAACCTCTTGTCTCCGGAAGAGAGAAGATAACGGCCACGGCAAAAGGGATGGAGAGTGCATAGAACAGGAACGGGTAATTCCACCCCAGGTCTGCGAGAAATCCTCCGATAAGAGGGGCGGTTATGGCACCGACAGCCAGGGAGATACTCATATTACTTATCGCCTTCACGCTTTCAAACCCTTTATAAACATCCCCGATGACAAGAAATGCCAGAGTCATCATCCCCGCAACTCCGATCCCCTGGATAAACCGCAGGATAAGAAGTGACACAAAATCAGCGATAAAAAAACCTGCAATTCCGGTCAGGCCATAGATCACAAGCGTTGGCACAAGTATGGTCTTCCGGTTCACCCGGTCGATAAAATTTCCGAGGATCAGGGTAAAAATCGCCGTCGAGAGGGTATATACAGACATGAGCAGCCCTACTGCCTGAGTTGTTGTCTGGAGAGGCGCTACCATGTCAGGGAGTGCAGGTGCTAAAAGAGCACCACCGGCCATCGCGAGATATCCGGTGATACAAAGCAGGAGGAGGTGAATTTTTTTAAATATCATTACATCGCCAGTTATCGTTTCATATGTTCGGAGACGTTCTCAATCATCGTATCCAAGGCACCTGCCATGATATTTCGTTGATCTGAATCCAGGTTTGAGAGGAGGATCTCATCCCAACGCCTTGCAATAGCAATAATGTCAGGTTTTATCCCCTTTCCGTTCTTCGTCAGGAAGACGCGGTACGCACGCTTGTCGTCCTCATCTCTCTCCCGGGCAACATAACCTTCATCGATGAGTCTTTGAATTGCCCGGGTAACGGTCGCTTTATCCACATTGATCTTCTGAGAGAGAGATTCCTGGTTCATTCCATCCTTCCGGAACAGGGGCATCAGAATAAAGAATTGCCCTGAACTGATCCGATATGGTTCCAATTCCCTGTCAAGATACATCTGTTGATACCGATAAAGAAAAGAAACATATTTTCCTATGAATTCAAAATTTGCCATATACATACTTCAGTTCCTGGAGACCAGGACTTGGTGAATGCAGCATATGATTATTCAGCAGTATCATTTATAGTTGCTTACGCAACCATATATGAACTATATTATACCCCCGACAGAGAGAACCAATCCTTCGCGAGAGGTTTTTATCCCGGATTGATAACCTGAAGGGAAACCCTGGCTGATCTTCGATCCCCCGGTTCCTCAGATCATCGATTAAAACCTGGAGAGAAAGGATTGATTTGATCAGGTCTTTACCTGGGTAAACAACCAGTCCCTCAGTCCTTCGATACCATACGCTTTCTGCCAGGTATACCGGTGACTTCCCCCTTCAAATACCGTATACTTGATATTGGTATCTTCCGCAACCATCCTGTTGACATCGGACGCCAGTTCCTCAGGGCTCGCTTCAGCATTCCAGGTTCCCCTGCTGACTGTTCCCCCGTTCT
>JAJRBL010000092.1 GCA_028679485.1 Methanospirillum sp.
GGGTCAGAAGATAATGAAAAAAATGTCCTCCTTCGACAGATTTACAGACATTCTGCGCCAGGTAGGTTTTGGCTGTCCCAGGAGGGCCGAGATAGAGAATATTCTCATTGGAGAGGATCGCAAGAAAAGCACCGCGAATCTCCTCTTCACGCTCAATGAAATGCGTACTAAATCCGGAACAGAGTGTTCGGATCTCTTCTTTCAGATCTGTGATATTACTCATCATCTCACCGTAATCAACGTGTACCTGACGATAAGCCTGGAAACCAGAGATTTACGCACACTACTCTGGTTCCTTCCCAGCCGTTCATACACAGTACTCCGGAGATCATTCATAAACACTTCTTTATCGCCCAATTTGTATCAGAGTTCGATTACATTCCCGGCATGAAACACGGACTCACTGGTATACCCGATCATCAGGGACGATGATATCACCCCAAATCGGGATACATGTCCTGCATCCTCCGGGAGTTCTATATTCACCGGTTCAAAGATCAGCCTTCCCCCTACCTGTTCACGGGTGAATGAGGGATTCATCGTTTCTTCCGCATGATTCTTAAGGATCTGACAGGAGTAACATTGTCGGGCAGGATGAAAATGGTAGACCACGATTGCAGATGATGGGACTGAAACCGGAGCCGATTGTTCTGGTTCCAGAGATGACTGATCGCCGAGTATGAAATGTTTATTGTACCCACAGCCACCTGAAAGATTCAGCAACACGGTGATGATTTCCGGGATACCGAGCGGAAGTGCCATTCCCTGGTACTGCTTTTTTATCGAACATGCAGATCAAAGGAGAATTAAACCGGCGGGATTTCAACGGAGTTTATCCCTGACAACGATGGTGAGATGCTCAATCTCGTCAAACCGGGGATCTTCCATTCCATTCTTGACAATCCCGTACTCGGTGGCGATCAGGTGAAGATCAGGATCAAAACCATGCTCCTGCACCTTCTTTCTCCCGCACAGGTCAGAACATCCGTCGAGTACGACGATAGTCTCTGCCTGGGAAAGGGCATTTTGCAGCCGGTCAGGATCAGTCCTGCAGGAGATACAATGTTCTATAATCCCTGGGCATCGCTGCATCAGCATCTCTCCAGTCTTCGCAGTCAGTTTTCCCGTGCTGGATATCCCTGAACAGGTGATCAGGGTGATCCCGTCATCATCATGCATAAAAATTTGAGATTAACAGCATTTCCCGCCGCAGCCACAACCGCCCGAGTTTTTCTTTCCTGTAGATTATGACTCCTGGATCTTCCCTTCCCCTTTCCAGGCAGCAGAAGCGATAGCCTCGACCTGGTCAGGTGTGAATGACCGGTCTTTACTCTTCTTTTCAACACCGAGATCGGTGATCACGAGATGCTGGTGAACCGGAACTCCAGCCGATTCCGCAATCTTCTTTGCACAGTGCATCCCGCACCCATCGATTGCTACCACTTCATCGACCTCGTTCGCCCGCTTGGCAAGGGCTTCCGATGAAGCGAGCAGGGTCGTACAGGCATATCCCCCGTATCCTTCCTCGTCGAGTTGGATGGCGGCAGCATTCGAGATCTGACCGGTATTTGCCTGTCCGCAGCAGGGAAAGATGATCCGAGATTTGTCCCCGCCAGCACAGGAGCAGGGTGACTGCTCTGCCATTATGCCCCCTGGAGGATCTCGATGATCTCGTTTACCGTGGGAACCCGTCCTGCCACAACCTCTTCCCCGTCCTTAAACAGGGAAGGAGTCATCAGGACACCCCGACTGACGATCTCGTTCAATTCCTCAACTTTCACGACTTCAGTCTGCAGACCTGCCTTTTTCACTGCTTCAGTTACGTTGTCATACATCCGCTTGCACTTCGTGCATCCGGTACCTAAAATTTCGAGTTTCATCATTTCACCAAAAATTAAATGATCATACTATGAGCAATCATCAGGATATATCCTTATTATACATCTCAAGGATTGCCTTGAGATATGCTTCCTCGGCAGCCTTCGGGATATAATTGTACACCTTTATCTTCTTCAGCAGGGCTTCCCGTATCTGCTGGCCAGAAGAGAGGTTCATCTCTTTCATCTCTGCAATAATCTCGTCCAGCATGGTGATCCCGGTCGGGATTCCGTTGACCGGGACCAACTTTATCCGCCGCACTGCATCAGCCTGGCAACAGGGAACGTCCTTGTTCATCTTATTACCCCCAGATATTACCAAATACGAACCCGGCCAGGGTTGAGAATCCAATAACCAATACTGCATACACCCCGGTCTTCTTCAGCCCCATGATCCGGGTGAGGACAAGGAGACTGGGCAGGCTCACACTTGGTCCGGTCAGAAGCAGGGCAATTGCCGGCCCTTTTGCCATGTTCCCGGAGAGGTAGCCGAACGTGGTCCCGATGATCGGTACTTCAAGCAGGGTCGGCATGTAGAGGATTGCCCCGATGATTGCAGCGAGAAGGTTTGCAAAGAGCGAGTTATCCCCCAGGAACGGTTTGAACGTCTCGGGCGGGAGGAAGAACGAGAGCATCCCGAGAGCGAAGGTTCCGATCACGAGGATGGGAAAGATCTTCTTGGTCATGTCCCAAATCTCGTATCCCCACTCGGTCACCTCATCACGGGTGAAGTGGTAGATGAGGAGGAATGCGATTGCCATTGAGAGGAAATAGACGATCAGGAGTCGTATGAAGAGGTCGATCTGTGCAGTCGCTGATAACAGGATAGCGATCAGGAGGATGAAGAATGCAAAGATGACCCATTGCGGCCGTTCACTCTCTCCGGAAGAAACTCGGGGACTTTTTCGGGCATTTTCGCGAACGGCTTCATCATGCTCTTTGAAGATGGCAGCCATGATCAGGCCGATCACGATCGAGAGCACAATGGCGGAGACTGCACGGGCTATCCCGATATCAAGACCCAAAACTTTTGCGGAGTACACAATGGCAAGAATGTTAATTGCCGGACCGGCATACAGGAAGGTTATTGCAGGCCCGATACCACTCCCTTTCTTGAGTATCCCGGCAAACATCGGCAGGATTGTACAGCTACAGACCGCCAGGACTGCTCCTGAAACCGAAGCAACTCCATAACTGAGTGACTTCTTTGCATCCGGGCTGAAATATTTCAGAATCTCATCTTTCTTTACGAAGACACCGATTGCTCCGGCGATGAAGAATGCCGGAATCAGGCAGGTGACTACATGTTCAGCGAGGTAGGCGAATAAGGTCGTCCACCCAGCAGAAAAGGCTCCGGTGAGGATCTCTATCATCAGATATCACGTCCTATTCTTTCCGGATACCTTGATCATCTGTGGTTGTCTGCTGCCTGGCCTGTCCGCAACAGCAGGGACAAAATCCCGCACTATCCCCACACATGAATCTGCGCATAATCAGCATCACTCCGAAAAAAACCAGGAGACATACGATAACCATCCCCACAAAGAAAAAGAATGGTATTCCAAAAAAAGGTATCATAAAGGGCATTCAATTCTCATCTCGATAAGGTTAGATACGAACGTAACGTAAACATTTCAACATTAATTGAAGTTGATGCGGAACTATTTAAGAATACGTATCTGAAACCCGGGGAAAGGCATCAAATAACTGCATTTAATTTCAGAATAAAATGAACAAACAATGAAATCAGAGGAGAATTGGATGAGA
>JAJRBL010000093.1 GCA_028679485.1 Methanospirillum sp.
CCGTTACCACGAAACCGTTCGTCTTCTTTCCAGACTGTCCGTCCGGGTTCGTGATCGTTACGTTCCACGGTCCCGTTGCAGCCCCGGTGATAGGTAATACACAGGTGATGAACGTCGAGTTCTCAACAACGACATCAGTCGCCGAGATATTCACGTAACCAGTACGGGTCAGGTTAACAGATGAGCCGGTGACGAAATTCGTTCCTGAAAGATTTGTAATCAGCACTGATCCGGTATTCAGACCATACGAAGGAGTAAGACGGAGTATGGTAGGTCTGGAGGCAGTATACCATACCTGATCCCCGTATACCCTCGGAGATTGTTCTGAAACCTCCGGGATAAGATCAATATCCTGTTCGATTTCCGAACTATCCACGGATTCCAGGTTCTGTCCACCGTCGTATGCTAACAAAGAACCTGAGATTTCTGAATCATACGCCTGTACGTCCGCAGTTCCCAGACATATCACGATAAGTACCAAAATGATCAAGGTCAGACGGAATAAATCTGATTTTTTCCCCATTACCCTACCCCATTTTCACAAAATCCAGGAAATAATGCCAGATATGCATTGATGACAGGGATCATATCCATCCATGGTTCATCTATCAGGGGATCCAGAAAGACCTGGTTACAGGTCATTGGTATAATGGAGAGTCAGATTCCTATCATTTCCTAATTGTAACAAAATAAAATTTTATCATACCACATATAATATTTTCTATAAAATATTATTAAAGATATATTTATTATTGAATGTAACCCGCGTTGTAACTCCTTTTTTGGAAGATATAATCGGTACCCCTACATAACAGAAAGATACAATATCTGGCATATATCCAGAGATATACGAAAAAAGAGTCCGCAAAAGAGAATATAGGATTTATCTGGATATTCGTCGTGATTAACTCTTAATTCTTTACAACATATGCGCGCAAATTGATATCATTTACTAACCTAGTTATACCGGAAGGATCCAGCACCTGGGCTGCAGGTATGAGTGGATACCGGATTCAGGCTTACATCTCTGCTATGTACCAACGAATGCAGGCTGACCATCATCCTGTGTCATTAAACCTGAAACATCCTGCCGGAATCGTCATCTCGAACCTGGCACCCTTCCCTTCGGTTCCAGCTTCCCTGATGGAGATACCGCTCAGCGAGAGTATCTCGCGTATCATATAGAGACCGACTCCGGTGTGGTCCCCGACATATCTCCTGAATATCTCTTCTTTTTTATCATCCGGGACACCCCTTCCGTTATCCTTCCAGACAAGCACAAGGGTGTCTCCCCGGAAATACCAGTAGACCCGGATCGAAGAGACGGTTTCACCATGCCTGATGGAATTCTCCATGAGATTGAAGAAAACTTTTAAGATGAGAGGATCGGTGAACAACTCGAGGCCTTCTGCTTCCAGGGATATCTTCACGGACGGGATGTGAAAGAGCTGTATAGTCTCTTCGATAACGGTTTCAACTGGCACCCACAAGAGTTCATGCATGCCCATATCATGGTACTGTCCGGTAAACTTCAGCAGTTGCTGGATAATGCCAGTGCTCTCTTCTATCATGTCCCTGTATTTCATGCCCTCTCCAGGGGCATCATCGGTAAGATCCCCGAGAACGGAGAGGAGCGAGAGGATTATCTGGATCTGGTTGAGGATATCATGCCTCGTGATCTCGATGAGCATATGGAGTTTCTTGTTTGCAAGCAGCAACTCCTGGAGAGAGAGTTTCGCCTCCGTGATATCGGCAATATGGGCAACAACCGCTATCACTTCATTTGCGTCCTCGACCCGCATCGTTGTCATCTTGACAGTCCGCGGGAATGGCGGGTCACCATACGTGATCTCCCGGGATATTTTACCAGATTTCAGGGTCTCCCGGTATATCCTTCGGAATATCTCCTGGCCGGTATCGTGAAATATCAGTTCGTCTGGATCGACGGTACACGGATTACTGTAACGAAAATCACTTCCGGTTGCGGCGCGATTTAAAAAAATGGTATTGTACAAGGGATCCAGGACAACAATCTTGTCAGGTGTCTTCTCGATGACTTCCCTGAATATTCTGTATTCGGTGACATCCGGGGTATCTGATTCCATAACTCGATCTCCAAGTACCCCTCATCCGTTTTACATTGGACAATAATACCAGATAATTATGCCGGAATGGTAATTCGTTGTTATTTTCCGGTCTGCGTCCTCAGGTCAGCAGGAATAGGCGGAAACCAGGTTATGTTGTCTGCCTGGTGCAGATGCCATCCCGGTATGACCCGAGTCTTGATGATGCGGCAGAACGCTTCTCCATCATACCAAAGAAGAAACTTCATAATTCTCCGGATAGAATCTTCGGTGAATCATGTCACAACCAGGATTATCTCGGCAACAAAAACATATCCACCTCTCTTTACTTGTCATATCGGCCTGTCTCCTGCTCTTTGCTACCGGATTCACCGGTGTTTTTGCGGATAAGACGCCAACCAACCTGACTATCGAGATTAACCCCCCCGAACCAGCCATTGATGAGGGATTTCATGTCACCGGTTACCTGAAGACTGCAGAAGGGAAACCGCTCGGCAACAAGGTCGTGGTATTGGAGACTTCTCCCGATGGGGGTAAAAGTTCAGACGGATTCGCCGTGATTACCAATACACAGACCGACCGGGACGGAGGATACACCTTCTTCCGCCAGAAAGACTATCCCCCGGAGTTCCTGAGGGTACGATACGCCGGAAATGCTGAATTCGCACCTGCCGTGAGCGATGCTCTCCCGGTCAGGGGGGCAGGAACCGATCATCCCCAGGTCCAGATAAAGACCGGGTCCATCAAGATCGTTACCTCCCCTGATGGTGCCGATATCTACATCGATGAGGTACACAAGGGAACGACGCCTACCACCATCGGTAACCTCTCCGAGGGTTCGCATACCCTGAGGGTAACGAAAAAAGGCTACCAGGATGAGACCATGGAGACATACGTGACCTCAAAGATAGACAATGCGCTTGATATCGCCCTGTCAAAGGAAGTAAAAGAATAGGCAGAGAAAAACTTTCTCCTTTTCTCCCCGCAGCGGTTCAGATCCTCATATCCCCGGGATTAATCCCGCTATCAGCGTCTGTGTCAATTATTCTCTGAGCGATTCAGCAACAGCCTCTCCAAATCTTCGTACATCCTCTTCACGTGTATCAAAGGAGGTCATCCACCTGGCTAACTGGCCTGAATCCTCAGTAATATAGAAGAAGAACTCTGATCTGAGTCTCTCCAGCGATTCTTTTGGCATCTTCACAAAAACTGCATTTGCTTCAACAGGATAAGCTATGGATAAGTCCGGCAACTCCCGAACAAGATCTGCAAGCAGGGCCGCCATCCTGTTTGCATGCAGGGCATTCTCTCTCCAGAGTTCATGTTCAAGAAGCCTCTCAAACTGAACAGCAATATAACGCATCTTTGACGCGAGCTGGGTCGTCTGTTTCCTGGTGTAACGATAATCCCTGGCAAGTACCTGATCAAAAAAGATAACCGCCTCACCGTACATGAGTCCGTTCTTTGTGCCTCCAAATGAGAGCATATCGACCCCGCAGTCTCCGGTGAGATCTCTCAGGCTACACCCGAGAAAAGCGGCTGCATTTGCAAGCCGTGCACCATCCATGTGGAGGAACATCCCGTGCCGGTGGACGTAATCGGCGAGGATCCTGATCTCTTCCGGGCGATACACCGTTCCAAGTTCGGTTGCCTGGGTAATCGAGACCACTTTCGGCTGTGCCTGATGTTCATCTCCGAGGGAGGAGAGGAAAGGATCTATCGCGGCAGGGGTTATCTTCCCGTACGGGGCGTCAACATCGATAAGTTTGCACCCGATGAACCGTTCCGGGGAAGAACATTCATCGACGTTGATATGGGCAGTTCTGGGACAGATTATCGCCTGGAATGGCCGGGTTACCGTTGCAAGGGCAGAAACATTCGCCCCGGTTCCGTTAAAGACAAAAAAAACCTCTCCATCCGTCCCGAACTCTTTTTGTACCTGTTTGATGGCTGTTTTCGTAAAAGGATCATCGCCATATGCCAGAACATGCCCGGAATTCACTTTATATATTGATGCAAGGATCTCCGGATGGACTCCCGCATTATTATCGCTGGCGAAACATGATCTCTGAATCGCTGCCTCTTCCTTGTCCATCATGATACGAGAACGGGGTATGATGTAAAAAAGTTAATAGATTACTCCCCCGGTATATCCTTCCTCGAGGGTTTTGAGAATTATCGTTGAAGACCCTGCTTTTGGTTTTATCTCAAGGGTAAACCGTTCTCCACTC
>JAJRBL010000094.1 GCA_028679485.1 Methanospirillum sp.
CTCCCCCTACCAGGGTGAAGAATGGCGGTAGCCGGAATTTAAATCCGACAACTGATATCGCCACGATTATGATGAAAAAGACCAGGATAGTATTCATTCCATATCTTATCTGCAAGTAATCATATCAAAGCCTCCCGGTGAGGATCATCTCCCCGCAACTCATAGGGGATGAACACCTATTGATTCCTGATGGTGTCCCTCCAAAGCCAGGAAAAAACCGCAGTCATTCTTATCATCCTCGTGATCCTGTTCTGTCTTGGTGCGACCTGTATCCTGGACGGTATGGGAAAGAAGAGGTTTTCAAGGGAATACAGCCAGGATCTTCCTGACGGGACGCTGGTGCGATATTCCGGCATAATCGGTTCGGTGATTGAGGTATCCGGGGGGCATTACCTGCTTGAAATATCAGGGGTGAATATTTTCATCCCGGTTTCGGCCGGACTGCCTGCAGAAACTGTATCTGGTATGATACCGGGCGCGGAAGTTACCGTAACCGGCACTGTTCAGCACTGGAAAGGAAAAGAAGAGATCCTGGTCGGGAATTCTGCAGATATCAGTCTTGTTTCCGGATATCAAGGGACAGGTCAGCATTCCGGACAGAATGCGTCAGAAGACCCAGACTGATCCGGTCGATGTTCAGGCAGGCGTACTGGTTCAGGGTCTCTTCGGTAATCCCCCCTGATACCTCGATCAGAACCTTTTCCCGAAGGCCGTTCGCTGAAAGCAGGGCACGAGTCTCAATGACCATTCCGGGGGACATGTTGTCAAGGAGAATGATGTCAGCCCCGGCCTGTGCAATCATCAGTGCCTCTTCTGCGGTGTCTGCCTCGGCCTCTATGGTATGATACATACTGCCTGCCCTGGCGCGTTTTACCGCTTCATCAGGTTGTACCAGGACACGGTGGTTGTCCTTTATGAGGACTGCATCAGAAAGGGAGAACCGGTGAGGATCAGCCCCTCCGATGAGTGCTGCTTTCTTGTCGAGGAGACGGAGACCTGGTGCAGTCTTCCTGGTGGCACAGATCCGCGCCCGGGGGTTTTCCGTCTCCACGAGTTGCTGCAGGTACCTGGTTCGCGATGCGATGCCGCTCATCCGTCCGAGGATATTCAGGAGAGTCCGTTCCAGGAGCAGGATGGTGTGGGCAGATCCCGTCATCCGGATGATCTCCTCTCCCTTTTTATGTTCTGCACCATCCGTGCTTTTTTTCCCGATAATAAGACCGTACCATTCGCAGAGCCGTACCACTTCCGCAAGCCCGGCCAGCACCAGATCCTGCCTAGCGGTGATCACGGCAGTGCAGGTCTGCGGGGGTACCACATACTCGGAGGTGATATCCCCGAAGGGAGCATCCTCTTCTACAAAGGATATGAGTCTTTCGAGCGGTATTTCAGGGTACATCTTCATCAGGGTGGCACATCCAGCATGTAATCCACTGATCTTCTCGCTGCCTTCATGATCTCAGGATCCAGCGTGATCTCCCCTGATCCGTCCTTCAGGCAGGAGAGCAGCTCCTGAAGGGTGGTTTTTTTCATATCGGCACAGACTGCGAATTCATCCCCGAAGAAGATCTGGTCCGGGCAGAGTTCGCCGAGCCGGTCAAGCATACCGATCTCCGTGCATATATACCATCTTTTACCTTTTCGTGCAATTTCAGCCATCTTTCCGGTTGATGCGATCTGGTCTGCGATATTCCGTATCTTCTCCGGGCATTCCGGATGGGCGATGATGGAAACCCCCTGTTTTTTCATCTCCGAGAGGTCATCTTCCGAGAAACCGGCATGGACATAACAGTGTCCGTTCGCGGGGAGAGGTATGATCTCCTTCTCAGGGAGGAACGACCTGATATACGAGGCCAGGTTAGCATCAGGACCAAAGATGATCTGCTTCTGGGGTAGTGATCTGACCACCTTTAACGCATTTCCCGATGTGCACACGGCATCAGCGACCGCCTTGCAGCTAGCGGTACTGTTGATATACACCACCACGGCAGCATCGGGGTACTCTTCCTTTGCCCTGGTGATGAGATCAGGGGTCAGAAAATCAGCGAGCGGGCACCCGGCATCCGGTACCGGCAACAGGATTGTCTTCCCCGGATTGAGGATGCCTGCTGTTTCTGCCATGAACCTGACCCCGCATACTACGAGAACAGGTTCGGTTGCCTTCCTGGCAGCGAGTGCCAATTCGAGACTGTCCCCTATGACATCGGCAACCGCATGAATCTCGGGAAGCTGGTAGTTGTGTGCCAGGATAAGTGCCTTACGTTCGGACTTCAGCCTGAGGACATCAGCGATGAGGTTCCTTTTTGTCACGATCCGATCACCAGGGGATTATCCAGGTTTTTCAGGAGCGAAAGAACCGACAGGGCTGCGAGGTAACTCGTCGACGGGTTGTCAGGGCTCGGGTGGTTGACGATCCTGATGGTCGCCTCACCGAACTCTCCTGATACGAATATCTCATGGATATTGCGATCTACGTCAGGATCAGCCCAGAGTTCCACATCGACCTCGTGGTCGGCTGCCAGGGCAAGGGCGACCGAGACGTTGATGTTCTTCGGGAACTGCTTGATACACTCGTTGGCCTTGCCCCTGAATGCAAGGGTCCTCGTATCGACCTGCATGTTGAGGCTCTCCGGGCTCTTTGTTGTCCTGAGGAGGATTGAATCGATCCTGCTTATCTGCCCGGTCTTCAGGTTATCAAGACCCATGATTGCCCCGCTCGGGATATGGATCCTCCTCTTCCTCTCTCCTGCTGTCCTGACAAGGGCGTTCCTGAAGAGGGGATCGGAGAGTGCACCGACTGATAAGATGAGGATATTTTTATCGTGTTCAAGGACTCCCGGAGCATATTCCCTCACGGCGAGGACCGATGCTGCCTCCACGCAGATGTCGAAGTCCTGTGCGATAAACTCCTCAAAATCCCTGAATGCAGGTGCTCCGCAGATACGGGAGAGTTCATCAGCATGGTCCGGGAGGCGGTCAAAGAGTGCCTCAACCGTAAATCCATCCTGGTGGGAGGCGATGATCCTCCCCACGTTCCCGCACCCGAGAAGCCCGATTCTGACCATTGCCTACATATATGCAGAATATGTTTATAGGGTCTCTGATGAGTCCCTTTTTTTCATTGTCCATAGGTGAATGTTAACGTTCCACCGGCAGTCAGCGTTCCCGAGTCGGTTTTCTTAAGAACTGGATTTCCTACCCCGCTGACCAGGTAGATCTGTATCGTATAATATCCTGCTATCGCATCATTGATAGTAGTCGAACCATACCCTGATTGGGATGTTGGCCCAGACAATACCCACGAATAGGTAGAAGTTCCTCCTACCAGGTTTCCCCCGGGGAGATTGATGATTATCGTCCCGATCCCCGGTGTTGGTGTTGGAGTAATCGTCATCACCTGATCGTTGTCCTTGTCCCCTGGCCCGGTAATCCCCGATTCGTACCCGAAGGTCTTCTGGAACGTCTTTATCCCTCCGGTCACCGAGTCTGCATCTCTCCAGTTGTTCGTTGCAGCCGGTACCTGGTTCTTCCCGTGTGCCTCCATGATCGATCCGCCAAGCAGGGTCTTCACCGTCCCGTCTGCAAACCCGCTTCCTGAGTTAGCATCAGGCGATACGGCTATCTGGTAACCGAGTGCCGCCGGAATGTCCCCGGTTGCGGCAACGGACCGTGACGATCCTTTGGTGGATACCTGGCCGTTGTTGAAGTTCACGAGTTCGCTCTTTGCCTTCACGACGTTGCAGAATGCCGGAAGAACCGTGTCCCCTGCGTCTGCAAAGACACAGCGGATGGAGTCTGCGGTCTTCTCCCAGTTCCCTGCCACGTCGAGCGACCATGCTTCAGATCCGACGAGGTGTGCCCCTTCGGTGCTGGCGTAGGTTAGGACCTTCCCGGCCTCGAGGTTGGAGAGGCCCTTGCCCTTGTTCTTCGAGTCGAAGTCGATATTCTTGTTGAGTGAGATCTTTCCCCCGTTGCTCCGGAGAGAGTCAGTCCATGTCTGGATGGCAATCTCCTCTCCCGGATGGAGTTTGCTGTCGTGGATTGCTGCATAGAGGGTGTCGGTGTCGGCTGTATAGTTCTCGTTGGTTGCCTGCAGGTATGCAAGCAGCTGGCGCCAGGTCATACCACCGAAGGAGTTGTAGCTGGCAATCTGGTCCAGTGTGAGTCTGGTACATAGAGATAGTTCAGGTAGTTGTCACCGGTGGTGTTGTCAACACTAAGCCATTCATTTGCTGATACCCCATAGGTACTTGCCAGCCTTGCTGCTGCAGACACAAGCCCGGTAAGTTGTGAACTACTCAATGAGATACGGTGAGAGGTATTGAGGTCGGCATTATCAA
>JAJRBL010000095.1 GCA_028679485.1 Methanospirillum sp.
AAACAGGGCAACGGAGATGAGTTCCGGCCTGGTAATGGCTCCTGCAAGGAGACACGCCGTGGCACAGATAAACGGGAATAAAGGGCCCCAGTGCATGGGTTGTCCGTACGGGAAATACGTCATCGGATCAAACCAGGCAACATTCGGGTAATGTGCGATCACCTGTTCAATCCGGCGAAGCTGGTACGTTGGATCATCCATCCCCACAAAAACCAGGACATCCGGATTTCCGGAATATGCAGGAAGACTTCTGATGATAAACGAAAAAATGGTAATAATAAGCAGAATTAATACAATAAACAGATTTCGAGGGTTTAAATACTCCTGATACTTCATGTAACCAGATCCACGGGTATTAGTGTGAGTATTATATCAGTTTTCAGGGGTCATATAGAAATTCATCCGATCAGTTCCCCCTGTCATATTCAATTCAGTCTCCTGCCTCCCGCGAATATCTCTCCCAGAAAGAAAACATTCACTGGTTACGAATAATCCGTGTTACCTGGAGAGGTATCCTAGCCCATAGGTACTCATTGGTTTTCGGCAGAGGTATTCACGAATGATACAAACGCTTCCCTGAAGATACCGTAATCAAATCGTTCAGCGACTCTCCTTGCCTCCCCGGCAAACCTGGACGGATCCCGATCAATATCTGATATTGCCCTGGCGAGCTCATCCTTGTCAGGAGCAACAAGAAAACCGGTATATCCGTCCACCACGGTCTCCTGGTATCCTCCTTCCCTGACTGCAACTACCGGTTTTCCACTCGCCATTGCCTCTACCGGGGTAATACCGAAGTCTTCATCGATTGCCGTGGTAATAAATCCCCTGCATAGGGAATACAGGGAGACCAGTTCCTCGTCGCTGATCGAATCGAGGAATGTTATGTTATCCGGTGCCTTCCTGGCAAGTTCCCGGTACCGGGGGTATATCTTCCCGGCAATAATGAGGGGGATATCAGGCAAGAGCCTGAAGGTGTCAATAAGCAGTTCGATACGTTTCCATTTGTCGACCCGGGTTACCGCCAGCCAGTAGTCCTTATATCCCTTGTTTTCATACAGTTCCGTGTGAACCGGCGGGTAGAGGACGGTTGCATCACGCTGGTATGCTTTCCAGATCCTGTTGCGGGTATTATGGGAGTTACAGGCGATGGTCCTGACATGTCCTGCGACAAACCGTTGATCGAGATACCTGAAGACAGAGAGGATAATTCGCATGAAAGTCCTTTTTATGAATGGATAATCCCGGATAGCCGGGTAATACATGTCGTAGAAGACCCTCCTCGGGGTATGCAGGTAATAGATATGGGGAACGGGGTGAACGAGGTACCGCAGTGCCATGTCATCCATAACTATGAAAAAATCATAAGGGAGGTTCAGGTGCCTGAAAAGATGCATTCCGAGGAGTTGTCTGAAGGGTTCCCCGGGAAGTGCACGGTGCAGGGGGTGAAAGGTAACCTTCCGGGATAACGGGTATATCTCCATGAAATCAGGGTCGACACTCAGGCAGACGATAGTCGCATCAAGAGCAATGGCCATGTCTATCTCCATACGCTCCGCTCCGCCCGGGATTCTAAAGTCGCGACAGGTCAGAACAGCAATCTTCATGGTATCAGTCCATATCAAGTTCCAGGAGGAATTTTTCCGCGATTCGTTCCCAACGGAGGTCATCAGGGGGTTCGATCCTGCCCCGGGGCCTGCAGGAGTATTCGGCCTCAATTGCTTCCCGCAATTCGTCACAGTCGGAGGCGGAGATGAACCTAGTTCCGGCATAGGTTCCCAGTCCTTCTACAAGGCCCCCGACCCGTGAGGCAATAATTGGTATGCCATACGAGATACCGATATGTGCCACACCACTCTGTGATGCCCGCGTATAGGGAAGGACGAGAATATCCGCGGCTGAAAAGAAGAGCGGAATCTCTTCATCTGCTATATATTCGTTATAATGCCTGATATTCGCTTTTGCAGGTGAAGAACCCAGTAAGGCAAGAGAGTCGCAATCCTCCCATGCCTCACCGGCGATGAGGAGTACCGAGTTATTCCAGACCGCTTCCGGGAGAGATTCAAATGCCCTGATGAGGCATGATACCCCTTTATAGGGACGCAGCAACCCGAAGAAAAGGATAACAAACATCCCCCCTGTTCCTAGTTTCTCCTGGCATCCCCTCTTTTCCAGGATCGGGTACTGGTCGTACAGGCCATGGGGAATGACACGAATTCGTTCGGGACTGATATGGTAATGGTCCGAGATAAGCATGCGGTCATGGTTCGAGTGGACAATGAACAACGAGGAGGCCTTCCGCATAATCCTGCCTGCAATCTGTGTATAGATACGGAGGGGCAGGATTGCCGACTCAAGAGGATCCACGACCTCGTGGAATTCTATGACAAACCGGCACCTGTTCCTGCATAAAAGCAGGAGGGCGAGGTACATATGAACCACACTTGATGTCCACCATTCCAGAATGAGCGTGTCAGTATTCCGGATTATCCTGGCAGCGGCAGCCCATGAGAGGGGATTATACCAGTCAAGGATCTCCGCAACATGGATGCTGTCACGAAACCCGTTCAGGACAACCCGGGTTCCGACCCTTTTCCACCCGGGAAAGAGGCGTTTCGGGAGCATGTTTCTGAACAGGACTGCATGAACATCAAGGTTTTCGGAAAGGGCATTGCAGAGCCGTATCGTGTAATAACTGATCCCCGAAAGAAACCGTGTCGAAGGGCCGATAATTGATATTTTTTCCCTGTTGTTTCTGTTCATTCTACGGTTACACTCTTTGCGAGGTTCCTGGGCATGTCAATCTCTCTTCCGAGTCTGTTTGCGGTATGGTATGCAAGAAGCTGGAGGATAATCGTGCAGGTCAGAACCTGGATCCACGGGTGCGCCTTAGGCACCGGAATCACCACGTCAGCGATCTCGCAGAGTTCCCGGTCGTCTTCCTCACCGATTGCGATGAGCGGTGTTCCCCTGGCCTTCATCTCCTTCATGTTTGCAAGCATTACTTCGTAAGCAGTTCCCGGGATACAGATTGCAACTGCCGGTGTTTCATGCGTCAATAGGGCGAAAGGACCGTGTTTGAGTTCTCCTGCAGCATATGCCTCGGCATGGATATAGGAGATCTCTTTCATCTTGAGAGCCCCTTCCATTACCACCGGATAGAATACCCCCCGTCCGATGTAGAAGATATGTTCAGCATTAACACAGATCTCTACTGCTTCGCTTAAATCCGAGAGTAAGACATGTTCAAGGGCAAACCGTGCATGATCGAGCACCTCGTCATAGGTTTTTCCTGCCAGCAGGTTGACAATCTGCATCAAAACCCCGGTTTGGGCGATAAATGACTTCGAGGCAGCAACACTTATCTCCGGCCCTGCATGCATCAGGATGGTATCATGCGCAATCCGGGTTATTGAACTGTTCAGTAAGTTCGTAAGGGCAATTGTCCTGACATTGTTGCAGATCCCTTTTTTAATCGCTGCAAGGGTATCTGCAGTCTCTCCACTCTGTGAGATACCGATAATAACGTCACATAACGGAACCGGGGTATACTTGTATTCGGATCCGAGTTCAAGCCTGACCGGGATACCACAGGAGGATTCGAGGAGATAACGGAATATCAGGCCGGCATGGTACGAACTCCCGCAGGCCACAACCATTATCGATGAGGCCTTTCGCAACGAGTCCGGGAGAGTTTCCTCTGAAACTGCATGTATTGCACGTGGAATCACGTCAGGCTGCTCGAAGATCTCCTTGAGCATGTAATGGGAGAACCCCCCCTTCCAGACGTTGTCAGGTGTCCAGGAGATCTGGTGTTCTGTCCTCTCGACCGGCTTGTTCCCCGAGTAAAGACGGTATGATTCAGGCGTAAGCATGGCAATATCGCCATCTTCGAGGTACACCACCCGTGAGGTATGCTCGAGAAGCGGGGTGATATCTGAAGCGGCAAATGTTTCGCCGTCCCCAATTCCCAGGACAAGCGGACTTTGATTCCGGACCGCGATGAGCGAATCCGCATCCTGTGAGATGACAAGAATCGCGTATGAACCGACAAGAACCGGAAGGATATCCTGAACTGCCTGCAATAAGTCGCCGGAATAGGATTCTTCGATCAGGTGGGCAATCACTTCCGAATCCGTATCAGACCTGAACACATGACCCTTCCTGATGAGATCCCTCTTCAGGCCCGCATAATTCTCGATGATACCGTTATGCACTATCGCTATCCGATCTGAACAGTCGGTGTGAGGATGTGCGTTGATATCCGAAGGGACTCCGTGGGTGGCCCATCTTGTATGGCCTATGCCGAGAGTTCCCTGATGCCAGATACCAGAATCAGGGAGATCAGATACCTTTCCCGCTTTTTTGTATACTGATACCCTCTCGTGAAGAACTGCTATGCCATACGAGTC
>JAJRBL010000096.1 GCA_028679485.1 Methanospirillum sp.
GCCTGGCGATACATCCTGGTACTGAGATCCCACCGGGCAGGGATCCCGTGCCAGGATGAGAAGGGTGATATCATCCCCGCTCCCCTTCCTGCTCGTGGTATCTAACCAGTCTCGCAGGTTTGACCCGACTGCCCGGACACCTGCTTCAAAATTCGCAGCCTGGTAGATGTACGAGTACAGGTCACGGGCAGCGGTGACAAACCCCTCCTCGTCAAGGAACGAATTTGCATACCCGTCGGTGGAGAGCATGATGAAGTCAGGGACGTAATCCAGCCTCGCGATCCTGAAATCCCTCCATGATTCATCCGTGCACAGGGAGTAGGTCTCGTTCCCGGAGAGCGTATTGTCAGGGGCAATGGGCAGAAAAAACGATCCGTCAGGGGCATGGACGATGATATCCCCGTCTCCGAGTTGAAAGAAAACCGTCTCTTCTCCGGTTATCACCACGGCAAGGAGCGTTGATCCGTAGGGACGGATCAGTTCGTAATCGGGATCTAAAGGGGCATTCTGTCCCTGTCTGCCCTCCGTTATTATCTCCCGCTCGCCTGGTTCATAGGGGAACATCCGGATATCAGCTCGTACTTCCCGTCTCCACTCATCCACGATCTCCCTGCAGATCTTCTCCATACCCGCGGAGTGGATAACCGAAGGATCCTGAGAGTAAACACTGAGAACCCTGAGGGCTGCATGCACGCCAAGTGCAGATCCCCGGTCGCTCCGGGGGTAATCCCTCCCTCCATGGCCGTCTGAAACCGCCCCGATCAGGGGGTACCCGCTCCCGGCATACCATCCGCCGTTGTCCTGGTTTGGCCGGTCCTTCCTGATATGGGAGGAGCCGGTCACGGAATCGGCAATTATTCTCCAGTCTGGATACATGGATGCCAGAACCTACCAGACCAGGTCGTTGTACGTATTCGGGGGTGCCTGTCCTGGCTGCGGTATCATGGCAGGACCCGCGGGAGAATAATCCCCGGCAGGCTCGTGGGAGAGGCCTGGTACGGGAATATGCCTGTCTTTCGGGGCATAATACTCGCGTGATGCATATTGAAGAACCTCGGTGGAGGCCCACCTGATATAATTAAGAAGTTGCTCGGGATTGCCGGCATTCAGGATCTCCCGTTCGTCATACCCGATAAATTTACGGAGCACGTCATGGTTTGCGTCAGCCCCGATGGCGATGGCAACCCGGACCGCCTTCATTCCCCAGGACTCGCCCATGAGTGCCCGCAGACCGTTGTCAAACTCGTCGGTCGGATGACCGTCGGATATCAGGATTATCACCGGGGGAAGGGCACGTTTCGGCATGGGAGGGACGCTTAACTCTTTTGCGAGCATATTCAGGGCAGTTCCCATATCGGTTACCCCTTCGGCGACAAGATCCGTCCACGTGAACGCTTCGATAGGGACCATGGAAGGATGTACCCACCTGGCCCCGCTCCCGAAGATGAGGGTCCGGAGAAACACCTGGGCATTGGGATTCTGGTTTGCAACGTTCTTCATGAAGGGGAGAGCCTCACGGATGGCATAATTCAGTTGTTCGATCTTTCCTCTTGCTCTCATCGAGGATGAAACGTCACAGACCCAGAAAAAATGAAGAGGCCGTGATGCAAGCTGACCCCCGGGCATATTGAGCTGAGAAGACATATACTCAGGTGTCATGAATGATGTGAAATAGGTTGTCATTTTACATCTATAACGGCTATTTTACTGGGAAAAGCATAATTAATTTATAATTCAAGACGATTGGTATCAGGCTTTGATATCAGGATACCGCCGGCTCCGGTATGCCTGGCATCAGTCGATCATCAGGAGGGTTTACTCTGGCTGGCTGGGCTGAATCTGCAGATATTGTCTTTAAAAATGGTACCGTCTTCGATCCGTTCACCTGCGAATGGCTGGATGAGGATTTCGCGGTAAAGGATGGACGGGTGATAGGAAACGGGCATGAATACCGGGGTCGTGAGGAGGTCGATCTTAAATCCGCTCCGGTTGTCCCGGGATTTATCGATGCCCATGTCCATATCGAGAGTTCGCTCCTGACACCGCACGAGTATGCACGGCTGGTGATGCAGTCGGGAACAACCACGGTCATCGCCGATCCCCATGAGATAGCCAACGTATGCGGAACTTCCGGTATCGAATACATGCTCAGGGCAAACCAGGAGATCCCCCTCGATCTCTTCATCACCCTTCCCTCCTGTGTGCCGGCAACCCCCCTGGACGAGTGCAGGGAGGCCCTGACGGCAGATCGTCTGCGTCCGTTCATCGGGCGTCCCGGCGTTGTCGGGCTCGGGGAGATGATGAATCTTCCCGGTGTTGTCGGAGGCGACCCCGGGGTCCTGGAGAAGATCACCCTGACCGATATCAGGGACGGCCATGCCCCGTTCGTATCGGGGACTCTGCTCGACCGGTATATTGCGGCAGGTCTCCAGAGCGATCACGAGACGGTTCTCCTCTCTGAAGGGAGAGAGAAACTGCAGAAAGGAATGTTCCTCTTTATCAGGGAAGGTTCGACCGAGCGGAATCTCCGTACCCTGATCCCGCTCGTAAATGCCTGTACCTCACCCCGATGCTGTTTCTGTACCGATGACCGGCATGCAGACATGCTGGCCGGGTCCGGGCATATCGATGACTGTATCAGGAAGGCAGTAGCAGAAGGCTGTGAACCTGAACTCGCCTTCAGGATGGCAACCCTTTCGCCGTCAGAACGGTTCAGGCTCTCTGACCGGGGGGCATTAAGCCCTGGCAGAGTTGCTGATTTCTGCATCCTGGAGGATATCGCCGGTTGCCGGGTCAGCAGGACGTATAAGAACGGTGAACTGGTATCTCCCGGTGGTTTTAAACCGCCATCGGTCTCTCTCCCCGACTGGCCGTTCGAGACCCGGGTTCCTGCCCCCGGTGAGATCGAGATCTCCGGCTCCGGAACCGCACGGGTGGTCAGGATACAGGAGGGGCAGATAGCCACGAAGGCGGCATATCTCGAGGTACCAGAGGGAGGAATACCTGATACCGGTCGGGATATTCTCAAACTCGTCGTCCTCTCACGGTATCACCGGGGGAAGACCGGCATAGGTCTCGTTCAGGGTATGGGGCTGAAGAAAGGGGCAATTGCATCCAGTGTCTCGCATGATTCGCATAATGTGATAGCAGCGGGAACGAATGATCCTGATATTCTCGCGGCAATACAGGCGGTGGTTCGGAATAAGGGAGGAATGGCAATCTGTGAGGGGCAGAACCAGACCTGTCTTCCCCTCCAGGTGGGAGGACTGATGTCGGAACTGCCCTATGAGAAGGTGAACGAACTGCTCTCGGCTCTTCACCGGATGGCAAAGGAGTGCGGGGCAATACCCGATCCGTTTATGTACCTCTCGTTTCTTGCCCTGTCTGTCATCCCGGAGTTACGGGTTACTACCCTCGGGGTCTTTGACGTCAATGCCTTCTCTCCGGTTCCCCTTTTTGTCCGGGATACCGGGTGAACGGGTACCGTGGAAGGACCGATCCCGGACCGGAGGCATCCGCCGCTTCCCGGGAGATCCTTTCGCGGCTACCCATCCTCTCTGCAGGGGAAAAGTTTACTACTCTCTGAAAGTACCTGCACAGTATCTTCCCCTGTACCCGTTGAAGAGGAGAAAAAAATGGGAGAAAAAAAGCGACTGACCACCGCAGCCGGTGCACCGGTTCCTGATAACCAGAACGCCATGACCGCCGGACCCCGGGGACCGATGCTGCTGCAGGATGTCTGGTACTTAGAGAAACTTGCTCATTTTGACCGGGAAGTGATTCCTGAACGGCGCATGCATGCGAAGGGATCAGGTGCCTTCGGGATCTTTACCGTCACCCATGACATCACCCGGTATACGAAGGCAAAGATATTCTCGGAGATCGGAAAACAGACCGAGGTGTTCGTACGGTTCTCCACGGTAGCCGGTGAACGCGGTGCTGCGGATGCAGAACGCGACATCCGTGGTTTTGCCATGAAATTTTACACCGAAGAGGGAAACTGGGACCTGGTTGGCAATAACACCCCTGTCTTTTTCATCAGGGATCCGCACAAATTTCCTGACCTGAACCGTGCCGTCAAACGCGATCCCCGCACGAACATGCGTTCGGCTCAGAATAACTGGGATTTCTGGACTTCTCTCCCCGAGGCACTTCACCAGGTGACGATCGTCATGAGTGACCGGGGTATTCCTGCCTCGTACCGCCACATGCATGGATTTGGCAGCCATGCATTCAGTATAATCAATGCCAGAAACGAGCGGGTCTGGGTCAAGTTCCACCTGGTTACCCAGCAGGGTATCAGGAACCTGACCGACGAGGAGGCAGAGGCGATCATCGCCAAGGACCGGGAGAGCCACCAGCGTGACCTCCTTGAGAGCATCGACCGGGGAGAGTTCCCCCGCTGGACGATGTACATCCAGGTGATGACCGACGAGCAGGCCGGACAGATGCCGTACAACCCGTTCGATCTCACGAAGGTCTGGTATAAAGGAGAATTCCCCCTGGTA
The DNA here is from genome assembly GCA_028679485.1 of Methanospirillum sp. Taxonomy (GTDB): domain Archaea; phylum Halobacteriota; class Methanomicrobia; order Methanomicrobiales; family Methanospirillaceae; genus Methanospirillum. The sequence continues at coordinate 4,509 of JAJRBL010000096.1, forward strand.
GAGGTCGGGGTCCTTGAACTGAACCGCAACCCTGAGAATTACTTCCAGGATGTCGAGCAGTCTGCCTTCAATCCGGCATCAGTTGTCCCGGGGATCAGTTTTTCTCCAGACAAGATGCTCCAGGGCCGGCTCTTCTCCTATGGTGATGCGCACCGGTACAGGCTCGGGGTCAATCACCACCAGATCCCGGTAAACCGCCCGAAAAATGCTCCTGCACATCCCTCCCACCGTGACGGACAGATGCGGGTTGACGGGAATGCCGGTTCTGCCATCGGATACGAGCCCAACAGTTACGGGGAATGGCAGGAGCAGCCCGAGTACCGGGAACCGATGCTTGACCTCTCGGGGGCTGCAGGTCACTGGAACTTCAGGGAGGACGATTCTGATTACTATACCCAGCCAGGCAAGCTCTTCCGCCTCATGACGCCTGCACAACAACAGGTTCTGTTTGAAAATACCGCCCGTGCGATGGGAGATGCACCTGAGTTCATCAAGATCCGGCATATCGGCAACTGCCTGAAGGCTGATCCTGCCTACGGGAAGGGTGTTGCCCTTGCCCTGGGTATCCCGACTGAACGAGTACCATAAAAGGCCGTTTTCATCCTGCAGAAGTCACGGGTATGAGAAAAGGGTTTTGGGTACCAGAGGGAGTATTCCTCTCCTCCATCAGAGTTACTCCTTCCGCACGAAGGTCCCCTGCAGAGCTGCCGGTGACAGGGTATACTTCTCCCTGAGGATCCCGAGGATGTACGGTACGGCGAGGACGAATGCCAGGCATCCGAATGCCAGGAACAGGGAACCGGAGGTGACCGCAACGACACTGACCGGCACGATGACAAGGGTGGAGGCGAACTGGCCGATGTTCAGGGATACCGAGAATCCGCCGCTTGCACGCCCGAGGAACTGTTTCGGGGTGATGGTGGCAATCCAGGTCAGGATCGTCGGCATCAGAATCCCGTTGCCGATGCCGATACAGATAACGGCAATACCGACGGCGGGAAGGGACGTGGCCAGCCCGAGGGTGCAGTACCCTGCTCCGAAGAAGAGAAAGGTGAGGACGAGGATCGTGTACCGGTGAAATCTCCAGGCAAGCCTCCCGTAAAAGAGTCCGATAAGCGACGCGGAACAGCCCATGATTCCCAGGAACAATCCGCTGGTAAGTGCCGTGTTCTCGCCCAGGATTCGTGCTGTATCCATCTGGGCGATAAGGTAGGGAAACTTTATCGGCATCAGGAAGAACAACATGCTGCCAAGAAACAGGGTAAGGTATCCCAGGAGGAGAGCGGCAGTTGGGACTCTCTCGTCAGATTCCTTCACGTTCCTCTCGATTCTTGGAATAACGGGTTCTTTCATCGTGAAAAGAACCCCTGCGAGGATGAAGATACCGAGGAGATAGATGAGAAAGGCTGCCCGCCAGGAGATACCGGCGAGAACTCCCCCGCTCATCTCAAGGATTAATACGCCCAGGCCCATTGCGGCTGCCTGGTATCCGAGAACCTTGGCACGGGTGATTCCCTCGTAGTAACAGGGAATGAGAGCAGAAGTCGTGCAGGTGATACCGGCAATACCAACTCCGAGGAGGAACCTGCCAACTAATCTCGCGTATATATCGGTGAGGTAATATCCGGAACTTCCCGCGATGGTGAAGAGGATAATGGAGGCGACAAGGACTCTGATCTTGCCGATCTTATCCGAAAGGGCACCGAGTATTATTCCTGTTATGGCAATGGCAAGTGAAGGAAGCGTAATGATGAGGGAGATGAGGGAGTCAGGTGCATCGGGGAACGATTCGCTGATGAGGGGCAGAGCCGGCGCGACCGCAGCACCTCCCATAAGGATCATCATTGCTGATAACAAGAGAAAAAGTAATGTCCATCGTGAAGGTCTGAAGGTTGTGGAGATCATGCCCTATCTCGTTAGAAATGGTAAAATATGAAGAAAGTGCTCCTGCACCGGGTAGCTGTAAGATGATCGACGATTCGTTGCTTCGTGAACTGAAAGAGATCGGGATGAGCGAATACGAGGCGAAGGTGTACGTGATCCTGTCAGCCTTGCGGGTGGCAAGTGCCCGGGAGATACACGAACAGACCAGGATTCCCCGTGGCAGAATTTACGAGACCCTTACCTCGCTTGCCCAGAAAGGGTATATCGCCTCTTCAGGCAGATCCCCGGTACGGTACTCGCCGGTAGACGTTATCCAGACGTTCGAACGTCTCAAACGGGAGTCGGTGAA
>JAJRBL010000097.1 GCA_028679485.1 Methanospirillum sp.
CATACGAGAAGCTTGACAAATACGATGACGCCCTTGATGCATTCGAACAGGCAGTGGATCTCGATCCGAGTAAAGAGAAGTACCAGGAAAATGTCGCGAAGATGAAGAGAAAAACTGCTAATACCTGAGTGTAAACCGGACAGTATGTCCCGATACCCGTAGGATTGACAGATAGAACATTTTTTATTTTTGAAAGCCCCTTATCAGTTTAGGTGCTTTTATTGTCACGTATTTCTCCTATCATCGGAAATCCGGGAGTACTTCTCGGGATCTGTCTTCTTTTGACCGCTTGTATTATTCCAGTCTCCTCTTCACCTGCCGACCTTCCTCCGGCAGAGACCAATTCTGATCTTCAGAAGATAATAGAATCAGGCATAAAGACAGCGGATATCCCCGGAGTCCAGATAGAGGTTGCAACACCTGACTGGACATGGAATGCTGCTGCAGGAGATGCTTCAGCCCTGAATAAGACACCGGCAGTTCCGGGGATGTATTTTCTGATCGCCAGCATAACCAAGATGTTTACGAGTATTGCGATCCAGGAATTAGCCGAGGAAGGAAAATTATCGCTGAATGATACCATCGACCAGTGGCTTCCTGAAGATCTCGTCTCCCGGATCCCGGACGGAGACCGGATAACCATCAGGGAATTGCTCTACCACACGAGCGGTATCGCGGACTACGATGAAGAAGCGATAATCATGCAGGAGTTGCAGGATCCTGATACCCCTGTCTCCTACGATGCCGCCATCGAGCAGGGTATCAATGCCAGTCCGCTGTTCCCGGTGGGGACGAATTATTCCTATTCGAATGTGAATTACCTCCTCCTTACGAAGATAATCGACAAAGCAGCCGGAATTCCCTTCGAAGAGTACATAAACCAGACCATTTTCCAGTCTGCCGGCCTGAACCAGACCTCGTTCCACCGGAGAAACCTTCTTCCCGGATCATCCATGGATCCCTCTGAACAGGAGGCTGATGGCACGGTCCAGAGGTATGGAGACGTGTATGTTGAATTTGACCGGGGAGCAGGGGATATCATCAGCACAACATCAGATCTCAACAGGTTCCACAGGGCACTCAGGGAAGGAAGGCTGATATCCCTAACCTCACTCTCTGACATGGAAAATATGACTCCCCAGTCAATGAAAACCGAGAACAATGCCACATCCGGGTATGGACTCGGGTATTCGGTCAATCATAATGCCGATCAGAATATCACCGTCAAAGGACATTCCGGAGGATATCCCGGTTCATTCTCATACCTGTATTACCTGCCTGAACTGGATACCTATATCTCCATGAACCTGAACACCAACAGGAATTACTCAGAGGCATTCCAGGATATCTTTCACCGGATCCTGGATTACCTTTCAGAGGAATATCGCAGGTGAATCACCCGGACCCTGTATCTCCCCGGGATCACTGACGATGACACATGCCTGGTAGGCATCCCTTGCGGGAAGGAGTTGCCAGTACCAGGATCTTCCATCCATAATGAAGGGATTTGAACTCATCCGGGGTATCTGTTCTGCCGGGAAGGAGAAACCCTTCCCGACTGCCTTGATGCATGCCTCTTTCATCGTCCATATCCGGTAAAATTCGGAGATTAACTCATCCCCGGGGAGCGAGGCGAGGTACCCGTAATCAACAGGCTGAAAAAAACGCCGGGCTATCTTCATGACCGGGATGCCGGGATCTATCTGCTGGATATCAACACCGATATCCCTGTTTCTGCAGATACCCATGAGAAACCGGTCTTTTGAATGCGATACATTGAATGATATCAGGTAAGAATTCCGGTTCCGGATAAACGGCTTCCCATAGGGATCCTCACCAAAACTGATCTCTTCAGGAGATATACCGGTATACCTGCTGAGTAACACCCTCCTGATCCCGTAGGAGCAGAGGGTAAAAAGACGATCTTCCTCGTGGAATTTACCTGCAGCCTTCGCTCTCTCCGATTCAGGAAGGAGTGATGCATACGATGATGAAAGCGAGAGGAGGACTGACATGTCAATCTCATAGATCGCCACCGGATCTGATCCAGGCATAACGGCATGAATCTGTTCCGGATCTGAGAGGAGGAGATAATCGAAACGGGGAATCTGTCCTGTTTCATTCATGGCAGTCCGGTTATATCCCTACTTCGATGAGGATCGATTCCAGTTGTTTGATGGTCCCGGATAATGTCCTGATGAAAGCAAAGGCTATCTCCGGATCCTTCCTGATGCAGTCCCTGAGATCTCCCGGATCCATGGTATAGAGGAAGAGATCCTCGAACGCTTCCACCGATGAGTACGCATCAGCGGGAACAAGGGACTCTTCCCCGTACAGGTCTCCAGGTCCGAGCAGCCTGATTGTTCCCTGCCACCCGTCAACAGAACGCTTGAACATCTCGGCAAATCCATGCACAAGGATGGAGACCTGTTTTTCAGGCTGGTTCTCATGCTGGATAATCTCACCCTCCTTTGCTGATGCAGGAGTGATGATTCGTGCCAGCCCCAGAAGACGCTCAGGATCGGTGATACCGAACGAGGAGACTTTGGCGAGGAACCGTACCCGGTCTGCAAGGGCACGTTCCAGGAACCGGTTCATCATCGCAGGTTCCGGAACCGACCATGCAACGCCATACCGGCTGAGGATCTTCTGGCTGAGATCTGAATGAACCGAGAAGTGAGTGTAGGTTATCCCTTCAAGCAGATCCCGCCAGCCCAGATGGAGCAGCAGCCTGTCGATATACTCGGAAAATCCCTCCTGATAGTATTTTGCAGAGAGTTCCGCGACAAAGTCGGGGAATGACAGTTTCCTGATCGTAAGACCGGCCTTCGGATCCCCGAGAAGGTCTGATAGGTGTGCAATATGGGGATTTACCAGATGAATCGTCTGTAATTCAGGATTATCCAGGATCTTCCGGTCGAAGAGGGTGACAAGGAACCTGCTGGTTTCATTTACGTACGAGAGATTTCTCTGGTCAAACTCATCGGGGACCATACCAAGGTTTACATAGGCACGTACCTGCTGGAAGAAGGCGTTCTCTTCGACATTATACTGATATCCCCCGTTCTCCGAGTCAAAGGTGATGTTACCTGCCCTGAACACCGTCCCATGGATCCCCTGTTCTGCCGCATTCCTGACGAGTTTCTCTGCTTCAAACTTGCTCTTCACATAGGGATTCACGATCTCCTGTCCCACGTCAAGTGAGAATTCAGAGAAGAAGACTCCGTCTGACCCGGGAATAACTCCTCCTCCTACCGATACCGTGGAGACATAGTGCAGATCTTTCTTCTTCCCGGTAC
>JAJRBL010000098.1 GCA_028679485.1 Methanospirillum sp.
CTCCTTTTGAGACTGAAAAACTGATATTATCTACTGCAGTAAGGGTTTCGTATTTTTTTACCAGACCTTCTGCATCAATTATCAGATCTGTCACTGATCCTCAGTTTCGCTCTCATCTCTAATCATCTGATGGGATGGGGAGGGGAACAGGTTAGAGAAACTGCAGGATCCCCCATCCGAGAAGGAAACCTGCTATTGCTCCTCCGTTAAGGGGTGGAAGCCCGGCCTGTGGCCTTCCGGATGATACCGCATGCAAAAGAATGGAGAGTCCGGCCATTGAACCGAGTATTGTTCCAATCGCCGGGATGCTGAAGACTCCATACCCGCTTTCCGGCATGAACACGGCAGATGAAGTAACCAGGATTGCAGGCATAATCAGGTCCCCGAGACCCATCAGGTATGCTGCCCGGTCATGTTTCGTGTCTTCAGTACCATCAGGTGGTGAGATCGATCCGCCGATGCCGTCCCTGATAAATGAATACCCTTCCTTTTTTGGAATGATCACCATGATGGGGAGTTTTCCTTCAATGACCCCGTCAGCAAGGGTAAGCATATGTTTTGTCCGGTATACCGATATGGCGTCGTATACCGCCAGAAGCACAAGAAGGATAATAACCGGGAGTGGTTCGAGGGATATCCCGAATATCGAGGCAATTCCTGCGGCCAGAAGAACTCCGAGCGTATCAACAACGTACCATTCGGGATATCTCCAGAGAAGGAGTGTTGCCACGGCAGCAAGGACAGTTCCGGCAATAATTCCGGTTTCAGGGTCTGTTACCAGTCTGAATAGTCCTGAGAAGACGTAAATAAACGCGAGGAACAGCGAAAGATGGATTATGGCATACAGGATCTTTCTGAAATGATACCTGATAAGGATGAGAAGGAATACCGTAAATCCGAGGAGCATGACGATAAACCACAGGGGATTTGTCAGCGAATCCGTATCATCAAATACCGCATATCCCGATGCTGCCATGGGAACTGCAAGAAGAACCCCTCCGATCTCTACGGCAAGGAGCATTACCGGTAATGCCAGAAGTGCAAGCATTTCACGGATCCGTCCCTGTGATATCATGATAACCAGTACTTACATCATGGGAGAATCACCTATCTGAATATATGGATGTACGTTCCCTGATGGCCGGAATCATCTCGCTTGTGATTGTTTCTGCCGGTTGTGTGACTGCAGGATCCGCGTTTTCCTTTCCTCTCGGGGCAATTCTCGGTCTTCTGATGATAACTCTCCCGCTCGTCTTTCTCTGCTGGTTTACCCTGGTTCAGGTTGAAAATCTTGCGTCAGGTGTAAAAGTCCAGGGAAAAGCAATACAGAGGGTCATGGATGAAAAGGTATCAGATCTAACGCGGCGGTACGATGAGACCGCGAGGCAGGTTATGGATATGAACTCCGAGCTTGCGAGACGAATATACCGGTAGGTGCAGAATGGGTGTTGCTTTAAGGGATATTCTGGTAGATCTCAAACATCCTGCTAGTATGGATGAGTTAAGGGGTGTTGCGGCGATCGATGCGTTCAATACCCTGTATCAGTTCCTCTCGATCATCCGCCAGCCAGACGGGACGCCGCTGATGGACGGGAGGGGGAACGTCACCTCTCACCTGTCAGGTATCTTCTTCCGCATGGCGAATTTTCTGCAGCAGGGGATCCAGCCGGTATGGATATTTGACGGAACTCCCCCGGAGATGAAGGCGGAGACCATCGGGGAGAGGCGTACTATCCGCGAGGAATCAAAGGAGAAATGGAACAAAGCAGTGCAGGAAGGGGACATGGCCGGGGCATTCAGGTATGCCATGTCTTCATCGGTTGTTGACAAGGATATCATCAGTTCGGCCAGGGTTCTTCTTGGACTGATGGGACTGCCGATCGTTGATGCCCCGTCTGAAGGAGAGGCGCAGGCGGCATACATGGCTCTCAAGGGTGATGTGGATTACGTTGTTTCACAGGATTATGATACACTTCTCTTCGGAACTCCTGTCCTTGTCAGAAACCTGACCATATCGGGGAAGCGCCGTATCCATGGAAGACAGGTTCAGGTTCAGCCTGAAAAGATCGTCCTGTCAGCACTGCTCGAGGCCCTTTCCATAAGTAGGGAAGAGCTTATTGATATCGCAATCCTCTCCGGCACCGATTTTAATCCCGGTGTCCGGGGTATCGGGGCAAAAACCGGTCTAAAAAAGGTTAAAACCGCCGAATTTGACCGGATTATCCGGGAGAAACTTCCTGACTTCGATCCTGAACCTGTCCGCAGGTTCTTTCAGAATCCCCCTGTTACCGATTCCTATTCAGTACAGGCAGGAACGGCAGACCGGGATGGGATCAGGCGGTTCCTCTGTGATGAATACGGCTTTTCCAGGGACCGCATCGATCCGGTCCTGGATAAGATAACAAAAAAAGAAAAACAGAAGACCCTCGAAGACTGGTTCTGAGATCTCCTGTGGTTCAGAGAACGATCATGATGAAACCATGCCGGAGGATGCGGATTTTCCGGGAGGGCAGCACGAGCGCTCTCTCCCGGCATACGTTTCATGAGGCTGACAACTATAATTTATGATGTTCTATATATTTATCGGGAATTTGTCACGGCGAATAACAAAAAGGGAGTTTTAATGTTTTGTCTCCGGTATTTACCTGCAGTATCTTTCTGTGTATGTCTTTTACTATCTGGTCTTCTTGCGGTTGTATCGGCCGAGTCCCCTGATATTGAAGCGACAACAGGTACAAACCCGCCCCTGGAATCAGGAGTGAACTTCACCGCATCACCTGATGAAGGGTATCCGCCTTTTTGTGTCCAGTTTACCGTAACCGGGCCTGACGGGGAGTACTCGTGGGATTTCGGTGATGGTGCTACGTCAAGTGTTAAAGATCCCGTCCATTGCTACACGAGGATGGGATCTTACTGGGTAAAACTCCGGTACTCGGTTGATGGAACCGAAGGGGAGGTCGTCAGGCAGGATTGTGTAAAAGTCAGAGATCCTGAGCAGAATGTTGATTTTACTGCAGATCCCGCGAAAGGGGCTGCTCCCCTGACAACCCGGTTCACGGTCACCGGAAAACCTACTGAGATCATCTGGCATTTTAGTGACGGGAGTGACGATTCCGGCGAATTGAATCCGGTTCACCAGTTCAAGGAGCCGGGAAATTATACCGTCACCCTTACCTACTGCATCTCCGGGATATGTGATAAGATCTCAAAGGTTAATTATATCGAGGCAGAATCAGGTAATCTTATTGATTTCTCCGCAGATCAGGTGAATGGAACCGCCCCGGTGTGTACCGGATTTATGGTTACCGGTGACGCCGAGACCTACCGGTGGGATTTCGGCGACGGGTCTGTCTCCTATGAAAAAGATCCGGTGCATTGCTATGCTGATCCAGGCTTGTATTCAGTGTCGCTCACCTATTCGGTTGAAGGGGTACAGTACACGGTAACAAAAGACCGGTACCTCCAGTACACATCCAGGGATGCACCAGAATTTACCTATGCGCCGGTTACCGGGACTGCTCCCCTCTGTGTTGATTACTCAATCGTAAACCCTTCCCAGTCCTGGGAATTTAATTTTGGTGACAACAGTTCAGGAACCGGTGCAGAGACGACCCATTGTTACAGCACCAATGGTTCATACACCCCCTCTCTCACGTATTGTTCGAACGGACTGTGTGAAAACACCGTCTCCGGAAGTTCTCCGATCGTTGTTCGCCAGCCCCGGATCCAGGCAGACCCGGGAGCAGTCTCCGGGGAGTACAGATTCAGTACCGATGCCCCTGAAGGACTCTTGTATCACTGGGATTTTGGCGATGGGACGGGTGCTGAGGGGGCAGCTGCCACCCACAGGTACCTTGCAGAAGGAACCTTCAATGTGACCCTGGCAGTGAACGGGATCTGCGGATGCAACGCCGTGGCAAAAAAACTGATCACGGCGACGCCGAAGGGAAACATCAGTTTTACTGCAACTCCCCTGTCCGGGTGTGCCCCGCATTGTGTCCAGTTTCATGAAGTGGCCCCTGAAGAGCCGGTTTCGCGGCTATGGGATTTCGGTGACGGGGAAGTCAGTACAGAGATGAACCCGTTCCATTGTTACCGGTTTCCCGGTACATACCCGGTGTCATTAACCGATAGATTCAGGGACCGCGAGGAGGTTGTGACGATGCCTGATTATATCTCGGTCTCTCTCGTTCCTGAGGCATCGTTTACTGCCTATCCATTGGAAGGAGAAGTACCTCTGACCGTAACCCTCTCCGATACCACCGAAGGGGCGGAGAAACGGTCCTGGGACTTTGGAGATGGTTCATACAACTCCGGCAGCCAGGATAAATCCCTGGATCACCGGTACGACGAACCGGGAGATTACAACGTGACACTGACGGTCTGGGGTGGCGGTGACTGTAGTAGTATAACATCCCGGGTAGTCCATGTAACCGAAAAAGAGGATTCTCCCTATGACTTCTCCGGACTTCCCCGGCGGGGTGCTGCTCCCGTATGCACTTCGTTCAAACTCACCGGGAACATGCAGCAGGCCGAGCTGGATTTCGGGGATGGAAACAAGACGAATGAGCGGAATCCGTTCTCCTGTTATTCATCTCCCGGGGTATACTCTCCCGCCCTTCATGCCTGCGATGCCGATACCGGGTGCAGGGATATCAGGAAGGCAGGCTATATCGTCGTGGTTCCCCCTGATTACCTGGACGTCCGGTTATTCCCCGGGTGGAATCTCGTCTCTGTGCCCCTGACCCTGGAGAAGGGACAGGATACCGCGGAGATATTCTCAGGCGTGAACACCGGCGGTCATACCATCTTTTCATGGGACAACGCATCAGGAAGGTGGAAACGGACGGAACGCTCCGATCCGGTGGATCCGCTCTCGGCATTCTGGATCTATACCCCGGATCAGGTAACCATTCCTCTCCAGGTATCCCAGGATGGCCCGGTGAAAAACCTAACCCGGACCCTTAGCGCAGGGTGGAATCTCGTCAGTATCAATACGGTCACTCCCGTTCCAGCAGACGAAGCCTTCCGGTCGGTTGAAGGAGCCTGGAGTTATGCCCAGGAGTTTGATGCGGAAAAACAGCGGTATTCTGCTCCGGTAATGAGAATTACCGAGAATACCTCTCCTCTGGTGGATCCCCGCAAGGGGTACTGGCTGTACATGAACTCGACCGGACAGTTCATCGGGAATGCGTTGTGAGGGAGAACCCCGGCTGATGTTTCCGGGTATTTTGTTTAAATCTCTTTCACTCTTTCTATTGACTTATACACGGTAATCATAGAGTCAATAGTATGAATCCCCAGAAAACCGATACCGGCAGGTTTCATGGAATTGATGACACCTACACCTATTGGCTCATAGATGCTACTGTCTCTGATGGCAGAAATAACTAAACCAAAGATCCGACTAAGCAAGAGGGATTGCATTACTGCCGGTTCTGACATCATCAGGCGAAGGTGGTTCCCTATTGACATTGATCCGGCCGGTCATCGGGTGTTTCATCCTCTGAAGAAGAGCACGAGAACGCTCTCGCGAAAGCGGAGATCATTAAGGAGTATCTATATGAGCTTGGCTGGCCTGAACCGGTATCGACTGACTCGGGAAAGGGGGTATCTCTATTGCATGGATCTCCGAACGAACCAGAGATCCGGGAGAACTGGTATAAGTACCCGAGAACCGGAGAACTTCCGGAGATTCCGCTCCGGATGCTAATCTCTGAACCGGCGACCTGACACCAAAATTTACGGGAAGCGTCCCGTATCCTGGGGATTCGATTGTATCTCTTCTCCGCAGGGGGCGACAGCATGAGTGAGGTACAACGGCCTGGAGTCGGGGCCTTCGTTCCACTCGCCTCCCCAAAGGAAAATATCAGTCAGTCCATGCTGGTTCTATCTTTGCCTGCCTTCCGGGAGGAAGGTATCATCTCTGGTGTGGCAGGCCTTCTCATCTTCCTTGTCACCTGCATGAGTGCCGGGCTCGTGAGGAATCATGAAACAGATCGAGCGATGGATTCCGAATTTCACCGGTGTTCTGACCATTGTTGTGCTCCTCTGTTCGTTCATCCTCTCGTTCTCGAACCTGTGGTATGCAGCAGAGTTATCGAGAATTGATCCCGTTCTCACCTGGGCCTGGCCGGTCTGTATTGATTCGTTACTGGTCTCCGGATCTCTGCTCATTCTCCGCAATTCTCTTAGGCAGGAGAGTACCCGGTTCGGGTGGATCGTGCTCTCGGTCTTTACGTTGGTGAGTATTTTGTTCAATGTGGCGGTCAGTCCGAACAATCTGCTCAGCCAGGCGTCTCATGCCATCCCACCGATTACGCTCATGGTATCGGTTGAGATCCTGCTCTCTATTGTCCGGTCAGACCTGTTATCGAAAGGTAACACCCCTGTTACCTGCAAGGATGTTACACCAGAACGAGGGAATGTTGCACCACCTGTTACGGTGGTACATCAGGGTGCCGGTAAGGGTGTAACAGCTGACCAGGTGTTACAATTCTTTCGGGAGAACCCGAGTGCTAGTTATGTTACCGCAGCTGCGAACCTGAACATTGCCCGACAGACAGTTTCCCGGCATGTTGCCAGGTTGCTTGAAGATGGGAGACTGGAGAAAGAGGGGGATCTGTTCATCATTCCGGACCGGGATGGCAGGGAGTATGCATGATATTGGGAGAAAATGAATGAAATCATTGTGTATTAAAATTATGTTTGAATTCCTGTTTGAGCGGTAAAATACGCCTTCGAGGCTATTAAGGCAATATCAAAAGTTAAAGCAGCACCCTTTTCTTTAATTAACTCTTTTGCTTTTGCCCAAGTTCCTGAAGACCTACTTGCATCGGCAAAATCATGGCCTTTCCATTCCAAATTATAGATTGCATAAAATAAATTTTCATAATTTCCATTGTCATCTTCAATAGATGCTTCAATGAAACCTTCTCTCTGTAAAAGGTAAATATGATAATTTATTTCTTTTTTCGAATATCCATCAATAGTGATATGACTAATTGGGGATCCTGTGTCGTCCGCTTCGAGTTTTAAAACAATCTCTCTAGCCAAATCAAGATCGCGTTTCATGTTTGTAATTAGATTTCTTACCCTTAATAAATACATGTTCTTCTAAATCTATTGTATACCCGATACAAACCCGGATTCTATTCTTTCGGTAGTACCGTTCGAGAATACCAAACAACTCTACGATGTAGTACCAGGGGGAATGAAACTATCCTGCAGAGACTTTACGATAGGGCTCCTACAGATTTTCCGTAGATCTGTGGAAAGAAAACCTACTATTCTGTGTCTGCGTTAGAAGGGACAGAAAAAGAATGGGATAATATACTCACCAATATTCAGCTACCCACACATACACGCTATCCATTCTCCAAATTAAAAATAAACTCTCCTCCTTTCTCCCTTCTTTTTCAGGTATTTAAATACTTAAACCGAATCTACTATCACCGGTTTATCCGGATGGAGGAAGGCAAAAATGGCAGA
>JAJRBL010000099.1 GCA_028679485.1 Methanospirillum sp.
CGCAGACACACTGGTCACGATTACTGAGTATCAGGAGGATCTTCAGTCTGAGGGGGTGACTGATCGCCTTCAGTATCCGCTCCATCCTTTGAACTGATTCATCCTCCAGTGCTGCTTTCACCTGGTTCAGTTCATTCTCCCAGTCTTCCCGGAGAGCACAGTCGGCAGGACAACACCGGGCACTCACCATGCTCTCACGTCCTGAAGGGGAACCTGGATATTCCCGCGAGTGGGCATATGTATTCATTTCCCTGTATTTCATAAAAAAATGAAGTACAGATCATCCCTTTTCCCGTCTTCCGGATGATATCATAGTGGTGAAACCGATGGAGTATGAAACCATCCGGATCAGAAAGATAGAAGGTACCTGCGGGTTGTGCGAAGAGTACTCGGAAAAGAACAGTACCGTTCCTCCGAAGATTGCCATCCTCTCCTGCGAAGGTGCCTGTGCACGAGGGGAGGTATCCAGGAGGGCAGCAAACCTCGTTGCCCATTCACTGGCGAAAGAGGAGACAGTCCGGATCTGTCTCGGCGGTGCGTTCACGAAGAATACCGGCCAGCGGAGCCTGGTCCGGCGGGCAGAGAAGTGTCTTGCCATCGAGGGGTGCTTTGTCTCGTGTGCTACCCGGATGATGCAGGGGGTGCTTCCGGATCTGATTCCTGAGGTCATCCTTGCCGATACCCTCTATGACGAACCGCTTCCGTTCGGGATCGATGAAGTATCAGACGAGACGTTCAGTGCATATGCCAGGCAGGTTGCAGAAGAAGTGGTGGCGAAGTATATCAAAAAGTAACCGGAGAACGAGCCAGGTCTTTCCTGGCTCCATATTCCGATCAACTGGTTAATAGAGTTTGAGCCGGGGACCATCCCCGTGTTCGGAGAGAGATCTTTACCCGCCTGAGCATGGTTGGGACTTCGATAAGTATCCTGACAACCGTTGCAGAGCATCAAGATGAAATCCCGAAAAGAATGGTTGCGGTTGCTATTGCGACCATAAAATGATTGGATGCACCGATCATGGCTGATGGAGCAGCATCCTCAGGGTAAATTTGCACCCTTTGGAAATGACATACCCGATAGTAAAGATAAGGATGGTCTGCAGAAAGAGCGATATTGCAATCCAGAGGAGAGTAAGCGGCTGGGTGAAGTATGACCTCTTCTAAGCTGAAGAGAAGAATCACCGTGACCAGGAGGGCGATGATGGTTACCGGGATCAGGTAGTGTATAAACTTTGTTTTTAATCACTCTTCTTCCATATATTTGATAAGATGTACCCGGGAAATAAATGCGGCCACGAAAGGAGAGGCAATATAAATGGCCATTGAGATGGCAAGAGCTTCCCATGGCACCGGTAGTCGTCCGCCACCAAGGAGGAATCCTCCAAGGAGACCATAGAGAACGAGCATGGATAGGGAGTTGATAACAACCACGACCAGGATGTGGCCATCATTTCCTTTTACCAGGTATCCCCAGACCAAGACCATCGCCGTGCAGGGAGCGATCCCAAAACGATACAGCTATGGTGCCCTTCCGGTTCAGCCCTTCACAAAACTGGCATTGGCATGATACCCTTTGCTCTTTTCAGAAGTTACCTCGCCGTTTATCAGGACGATATCCCGGTATTTTTAGATCTCTCCGGCATACCAGATTATGACAGGTATTTCCATTATGCTATATACGAAAGAGTTGGATCATGAAATTCCGTAGGAGAGATCTCTGCTCATTTCTTAAAAATTAAGGTATTTTAGGAGTTGTAAGATAATCTCCTCAGAGCGGGATGATATCTGTGTAAAGAGATCAATATTTATTAAAATAGACTCTCCATGTACAACCTGATATGGTGAAGATCGGGATCGTGAGCGACGGCCAGTATGGGGAGCGGGCGTATGAGCAGATCAGGAAGCGGTTTCCCACCGAATGGATCCTGCTCCCGTTTCCCTCGTCCCCGGTTGTGGATGATATCGATCTTACGATTCCTCCCTGCGATCTGTACCTCTCCTATCTCCGGCATCCCGATATTGCGATGGAACTGATCAAAACCGGTGTCCCGGTCCTGCTCGGGGTGAACTTAGGTCCTGGTTTCATCGCCCAGGCAAAGGAGTATAACCCGGCCGTAATCGGACCTGAGACGATGTGTTCTCTTTTGCCAAACACGGAGTTCTGGCAGATCAATGAGTACGCGAAGGTGTTCGGCAGGCCGGTCTTTCATCTGATCCTGGACGGGAATCGGATTGCATGGTGTCAGCCGATCCGCAGATCGCCGTGTGGATCGACGGATGCTGCAGCCCGTGAACTGAACAGCCAGGTGTTTGACCAGGAGGCGATGAACCGGTTTGCTCTCTCAATCTGCCATAACTGCCGGGCTCCCCGGTTCGGGAAGACCTGCGATAAGGAGAAGGCAGGGATTATTCACCTGGAGGAACTAGTCTCTTCGCTGAAAGGGATTAGTCCGGAGCTGTGGGAGAAGAGTACGCAGGCTTTGAAGAGAGTAACATGCACGATGGCTTCTGAATGCGAGGAGGAAGACAAATAAAGTTTGTTCTAGGAAGTTATCTCGATGTTTTCTGCTTTCAGGGTTTTATTCCGAGATGGGCTGCCAGTTTATAGGCTTCTTTTATCAGTTTTCTGATGTATCCTGCATCCCCGTGAATGCGTAACGAGTACTAAATGAAAACTCAAAATCTCCCTTTGATTTTTTTAAAGAGGTTTTTTAGTCCAATTATTCCTACCTCGTCATGAGTGTGCGGGAATCAAGGATACATTGTACATCAATTGTACCAGAGCAGAAAAAAAGAAAGAATTAAGTGATCCTGGTGAATGTATCAATTGCTACACTAATCGGATCATTGTCATTAAGGTATGAAATCTCCAGTTCATCCGGTCCAATTACCTGTCCTGTTGAATATCCGTTATTCTGCTCGGCAAATGAGATTTCTGTCCCGTCTGAACTGATAACACCTGCAATATCATGGATAATATCAGTCCCATTGTTATTTGTATACTGAGTATATCCTGCAAAAATCCTTTCATTCTGTTCTGTGATGTTCAGGAAAAAGAAACCACTTTCCTGTTCTGAAAATCCCTTACCATTATTATATTCTGAATAATGACCGGTCCAGTTACCAACAAGATTTGGGACATCAGCAGTAGTAATACCCACAATGCAAAAAAATGCAACAAAGATGCAAAATCCAGCAATCAATCTTTCCATGTATACTCTCTCTCCATATAATAATATATAGAGAACCATGCTTAACCTTAAGATTTTATATAAGCCTGTTTGATAAAAGGTTTGGTTTTTTTATGTTTCACTCTCTTACACTTATAAAACCAAGAGCGATCCCTAATATACCCATTCACATCCCCCGGGAACTCCCCTCGGACAACAGGTAACCGCCGGTCAGGAATTGTTGATCGAACTCTTTCTTAAATAATTGGATAGCATCCAAACTGAACCGGACATCATACCTGGTCTTCTTCTCACCGGTATGCGGATCTAGTGTCCTCAAGATGTTAAAAATATCTATTTTTTAGTCTCTCAATAAGTTGAAAAATATGTCATATCCGACACTCGACATCAAATATTTAACGCATAATATTTTTCGACATGCGGCCTCAGCCATCGAACTATCTCTCGTAACTCCTCTGTAAATTTAGAAGTCGAACATGAATTCTGAAATCAACAATTTCCTTAATCTGTCTCACTCTGCGGAACATGAAGAACATCCATTTTGTAGAGGCTTTTTGAGTTGGTTTTCCCTTCTGATCCCGTATATGTTTCTTTTCAATTCTCAATGTCTCACGGATTACCCACTCGGTAAACGAATAGACAAGCAGGCATAGAACCATTATCATGGACAATGCTGCAATACGATCCGAATTCTCCACCTATATCACGACCATCCTCGGGACCGCTGCACTCGGGACAGCCATGGGCACAGCCCCGTCCCATGACAGCGGAGGACATCTTCAGCTGCACCCTCAAGTGCCATGCCAGCAACGGAGAGAACTACAGTCTCACGTTCAAACGTGACAACATGGTCATCTCCAACTACGAGGCTGACAGCATCCTGACAGCGGTTGAGACCTGGGCAGACACGATCCCGGCACTCGCTTAAATAATCTCTCTTTTTCATCATTCGAGGCTGATAAAGATGCAGAAGATCGAGGGCTGTGATCGTCCTCTGCCTGCTCGGGGCAGGATGGATCTCAGCTGACCTGATCTCATCTTCGATCACCACGGACGGAACCGCATGGATTTCATCCGCTCCTGGTCGGGGAGAAGACCTATGCAACAACCCTCTTCACAAGTGACCGTTCAGCAATCGCCAGGGAACTTGACTTCGCCGGTGATATCCGGTCACAAACCCTGGTGAACGGACCCAGACCGGCCATGGTCCACAAGTTCAATACCCGGAGAGCGGCATCGGGAGCATCCGGCCTTGCCTGCGTATTTGCTGACCTTGCCGGAAATACCACCGGCACGATGAAATATCGACCCTCGGTGTATGGTCAGCAGGAACCTACCGCTCGTCCCGGTCAATCACTAACGGGCAGACCGGTTCCCTGACCGGCATCGACGCCACCGGTATGGTATCGCTTGGGAAAGGGATGGATCACGGCAACACGAACCAACGGGAACGGTCATTTGTTGCAGGAACGATGAACATCATGGAAACCATCACGGTGATATCCCTGGTTGCCGCGATCGCAAACGGGATTGGCATGGCCCTCGTGTACCTGCGGTACATCCGGGTCATCAGGGGGGCGTTTGCCGCCCACAAGGCGACTCCTGACGGAGAAGTTGAGATCGTGGATCTCCTCTCTGACACCCTTCGCCCGTTCCTCCGGTAAATACAACAATATCACCCATCAGGGTGCATGTGTATATACCGATCTGACCGGTGAGGGACTTTCACGTATGGGACTGGGTCACTCCGGTCCCGTGCATTGGGGCCAGGTGCCAGGGCCTGGCTCCTAATATCACCACTGGATATGAGAAACAGGTTCCACTCATCCTATTATGCCTGAGGGACGAGGTATCTTCCCCTGGATACCTTAATCTTCTCCAATACCTTACTCTCCCATATTCCTGATGAACGTGAGATATTTGGAGAGATGGTAAGAAACCAGATGACAAACAGGAAACAATACACAAAGTGGTGTTCTATATATCATTAAGGTAACACCAATCGGTCTGATTGCCCGGTATCGGTTGGCAAACAGGAGTGAATACTACCTGAAACCTGGAGATCCTATGAGGATATACCTCGACGTCTGTTGTTACTGTCGTCCGTATGACGACAAAAGCGGAGAGAGAATCAGGCTCGAAGCTGATGCAGTCCTATCAATTCTTGATCGGTGCAAATCAGGCGAATGGACACTCCTTGGCAGCGTTGCCATTGATGAAGAGATATCATACATTGTTGATTTCGAGAAACGTGATGAAGTAACGGGATCCCTCTCTTTAATCAATGCCTATATTCCCGTGGATTCAGATGTCCTTGCCCTTGCCAGGGAATACGAACTTATAGGACTACATATCTTC
>JAJRBL010000100.1 GCA_028679485.1 Methanospirillum sp.
GGTCATCGGTTGCAGGTAACTGTCCTGCCCCAGGGTCTGCCATCCGGCAGAACCGTCATAGGTCAGTATTGAGTGCCCGGCATTGGGGACATTCTTGAAGATGGCAGCGGTGTCAGAACCTGATACCGGCTGCATGGGGATATTGATCAGATTCCATCCGGCCTTCAGGGTTATCTGGAGCCCGTTCTCTGTGCCTGACTGTTGTGAATCCGTTGGAACGCTCGTCGGAGGGACAGTGGTAGGCACGGTAGTCGGAACATCAGTTGGTGGAACGGTAGTAGGCACGGTGGTCGGAACATCAGTCGGTGGAACGGTAGTAGACACGGTGGTCGGGGTAGACGGCGAACCGGAACCACTCACACTGACGGTTCCGCTTTTTACCTCTGTCGACACGGGATTTCCTGCATCATCATCAATCTTGACACCGGAGATGATGATCTGGGCGGTTCCTGCACTGACCGCCTTTACCGTTACTGTTGCCAGATTAATATTTGAAGCCCCTTTTTCCACTCCGCTGTTAAGGTCTATCGCCCGAAGTGCATATGATCCGCTCTCCGGTACAGCCTCGGAAAGACTTGCCCAGGCAGGGAATGTTGCACCGGTCACCGCCACTATGCCCTGATTATCTGATGCAACCTTCAACTGGTATCCGGACAGTCCCTCCGGGACCGAGTCAAGAGTGAGAGTTGCAGTTCCCTCTGCTCCCTCAGAGAGCGTCACCGGTGACACGGATATCACCGTTGCGGTTACACAGGTAGTTGTTACCACGATGAGGAACAGTGCCAGGATTAGAATCCGATTATATTTCATGATTGAATCTCCGCTAGCAGGGCCTGGATATCACCAAGGTCCAGTACTCCATTTTCATTAAAGTCAAAAGCAACAATCAATCCCTGGTCTTTAAGCCAGGAAAAGTTCTGGAAAAAGCTCGTGGGATCCTGAAGATCCATCTTACCATTGCCATTCAGGTCTTCGTACTTGCCATCTCCGTCAGGATCTGTGGGAACAGGACCTGTCCCTCCAAGAGGCCCGATTGTTACATTTCCCTCTGTCGTGCTGGATACAGGTACTTCTGGTACCGGTACCGATATATTTCCTTCCTGCGAAACTGCGGTTATGTTGTCAACAGCCGTACCATTATCAGTCGTGGCCGTATCCGCTGCAGATACTGTTGTGGCAGTAACTTCCGGTGAGACCGTTGTCACATTGTCACCGGGGAGGACTGCGGGTGGGGCGGATTCGGGTGAGACCGAAGTCACGTTATCGGTTGTGCCCGGTTCAAGAGCTGAGGGGACTCCTCCCTGAACCTCAAGCAACCAGAGATCACCACTCGTGTGATCTCCTGTTTCTGCCAGGTCGCCGTCTGAGGATGTCGTCATCCCGGTCATTACAAGGGTGTTATTTACTGTCCGCTTCAGCCATGAACCCCGGTCAATAAATGAACCCCCTACCTGCCTGTACCACTGAAGGCTGCCATTTGCATCAACTTCCCCTACAAGTAGGTCAGATTCCCCGTGATTCCCGGAAAAATCCCCATCCACCGAGTAACTGTCACCGACAAAGTACGCTCCCCCTGATGGGGACGGCTCAAGTTTCCAGACATTATCACTGAAACTTCCTCCGTATGTCTTCTCCCAGACCCTGGTTCCATCAGGATGAAGACGGATCAGCCAGAGATCACCAGCCCCGTGGTTTACCCCTACGTCACCATCACCGGAGGCGGTAACCGCTGCAACCATCAGATCGCCGGAGGTGAGTTCAATTACCGAATGGCCCCAATCAAGGGCAGAACCACCATATGCCTTCTCCCAGAGGAGGGTTCCGTTGATATCAGTTTTTATTATCCATACATCACTGCTCGTCCGGTTACCTGATACCATGCCATCAGTGGAGTTCGTATTTCCACAGACAACTATCCCGTTATCGCGGGTCATGATGACGCTGGTTCCGCTATCTCTTTTACTTCCCCCGTAGGTCTGTTGCCAAAGCATTGTACCGTTTGTATCCAGACGCATCAGCCAGAGATCCCCTCCGCCCAGGTTTCTCCTGAGATTCCCGTCCTGGGACATTGAATAGCCGCACAGGATAAAACCCCCGTCAGGCAGTACAACGAAATCCGAACCCTCGTCTGTTTTATTGCCACCCAAAGCCCTTTCCCAGCGGATATTGCCTTGAGGATCGAGGTTTACAAACCACATATCCCCGTTTCCATGATATCCGGTGACATCCCCGTTGTATGATCCCGTTGTACCGATAAGTGCTGCACCACCATCAGGGAGATTCCTTACCGAGAGTGCATAATCGGTCTCATTTCCCCCGAAAAGGTGTTCCCAGACCATTTTCAGGTTTTTATCAATGCGGATTACCCATACATCCCCGTTCCCTAGTTCTCCAATATCCAGGGACTGATTCGGGTACGCCACCCCGCAGATCGTGATGTTCCCGTCAGGTGAACTATCCAGACCATACCCCCATTCCGGTCCTCCCGGAAGTCCGAATACCTGGTTATGCAGGATATCCCCGGGAGCAGTTCCCAAAACCGATGCCGGAAGAATAAACAGAATTATCAGCAGAAGATACCCATGAAACCCTTTCACCAATCTTCTCCCCCTCATTCAGAAATATTCGGAGATAGTGAATATAAAGGTTCTTCATCACCGATTACCAGCAGAAAAAAAACGTGCACAAATATTGATAAACAATGTGAAAAAAGGGAGGATCCGGTTAAGCCTGTGCCGGAGGAGTATTGGCGTCTGGTGACGGAGAAATTTTTGCGGTCTTTATAATACCTGCATTTTCATCAGAATCATCCATAAAGACACCTGAACCCACAAACCAGGATCCGTCAACATCCACAACATAGACGAGTTTCTTCATGACCTTATTCTGTTCCATGAGGTTTGGAGCCGTGTACTCGACAAATCCTTCACCGGTCTTTGCGGTGTTCATCATCATCTGGACATATTTCATACCCTGAGAGTCTGAAGCACTGACCTGGCTGGTTCCGATTGAAGCAAGATTCATCGGATCTGCAAGGAGGTTACCACTATAATCATATGCAAAGACAGACATCTTCGGATCTGCATACTGCCCTGCCCGGTCATTGAATGCGGAAATAGCGGCATTTTTCCCGGATTTCTGCGCTATGAGCTGAAGATCCTTTACGAAAGAGACCAGTTCTTCCCTGGCACTGTCAGCTGCAGAGACGTTCTCTGCCGGTTCTGCAACAGAAACGGGTGCTTCAGATACAGGCTCGGCAGGGACACTGACATTGCTCTCCACAGGGACCTCGGCTGTTGCTTCAGACACGGGCTCGGCAGGGACGCTGACATTGCTCTCCACAGGGACCTCGGCTGCTGCTTCAGACACGGGTTCGGCAGGGACGCTGACATTGCTCTCCACAGGGACCTCGGCTGCTGCTTCAGACACGGGTTCGGCAGGGACGCTGACATTGCTCTCCACAGGGACGGAGACATTACCCCCGACTGCTGTTTCCTGAACAGGAGATACTGCCGACTGGTTTTCATCTGCAGTCACATTCTCTGCAGCACTTCCGACAACTGCCAGGGCAGTTGTGGTGTTGTTCTCCATTGTTTCGGTAGCTGCACCAAAACCGGTGAGTCCGAGAAGAACTACGAAGATACATCCAATCCAGAAGATTGCTTTCATGCGGTTACACGTTACACCCGAAAATATTTATGTGTGATTACCCAATTATTCAATTCTGACAAATATAAATTTCAGGTTAATAACCGGTTTTTTTAATTAAATATCAATATCTTCCTTTTAAAACAAGAGATATACATACGAGGATCAGAGTTACACTAGGTACCTATTCCGGGGTGATGAAAGATGGATGACGGGGAACTGCAGGATCAGTATAAAAAGGGGATTGAGGCCTTTCGAAAAGGCGAACTGAACAAGGCTATCGATATTCTTACGCAGGTATAGAAAC
>JAJRBL010000101.1 GCA_028679485.1 Methanospirillum sp.
CATGGAGATTGCCGATCGTCTCCGGAGTCCCTCCTGGAAGGGTCTTGACGGGAAAGGCCAGTACGATCTCATCCTTGTCACCGGCCTGCCCTATTCACTGGGATGGCTGGTCATGTCAGGGCTCAGGCTCGGTGCACCGGCTGCAAAGGTTATCTCCCTTGACAGGAAGTACCAGCCCCATGCAACCTGGGCATTCGGGAATATCAGCATTCCATCCTGGCAGTCCCAGATCGGTATGATAATGGATCATCTGAAGAAACAAAGCCAAAATAAAGGAACAAATAATGTTTGAGGATATCCCGGTCGAGGTTGGTCTGATTCACGAGGGAGAACGGATCAGAAAGGAAGATATGCATGTCGAACTGGGAGGTCCGAAAGTGCCCGGGAAGTTCGAACTGGTGCTGGTAAGGGATCCCGGGGCTATCACAGACGGTTCTGTCCGGGTTGTCGGCCCTGACCTTGATATGCTTGAACCAGGGAAGAGTTACCAGTTCGGCATCCTGATCGAGGTCTCGGGAGAGAAACTGGAAGAGGATCTTGAAGGGGTTCTCGAACGCCGGATCCACGAGTACTGCAACTATATCCAGGGGGTCATGCACCTCAACCAGCGGTATGATATCTGGGTCAGAATCGGGAAAAAATCCTTTTCAAAGGGGCTTAAATCGTTCCGGCAGATTGGAAGCGTATTAATCGGCCTGTACAGGAATGAACTCCCTATCATCGAGAAGATCCAGGTTACCTTCCTTACCGGGGGGGATGAGTTCGATACCTATTACCCGATGGCCCGGGAACGGTATGAAGCACGTGATTCCCGGGCCCGGGGGCTTTCAGACGAAGAAGTAGATACCTTTTACGGGTGTGCCCTCTGCCAGTCCTTTGCCCCGTCCCATATCTGTGTCATTACCCCCCAGCGCTATGCAAACTGCGGTGCCATCAGCTGGTTTGACGGGAGGGCTGCAGCACGGATGGATCCTGAAGGGCCGATATTTCCCATAGCAAAAGGGGAATGTATCGATCCTGAATCCGGAGAGTACACGGGGGTGAATGAACATGCCAGGAAACGATCCATGGGCGAGGTGGACCGGATCTGGTTGTACTCCGCATTCGGATATCCCCATACCTCATGCGGATGTTTCGAGGCGATTGCATTCTATATCCCTGAAGTCGAAGGTTTCGGGATCGTTCACCGGCGATTCTCCGGCCCTACGGTAAACGGGCTTGCATTCTCCACGCTTGCAGATTCGACTGCAGGAGGGAGGCAGATCGAAGGGTTTCACGGCCTGTCGCTTGAATACATGCGGTCCGTGAAGTTCCTGAAGGCAGACGGGGGATGGTCGGCGGTTGTCTGGATGCCTTCCGAGATAAAAGAACTGCTCGGCAGTGTCATCCCTGCTGACGTCTCCCGGGCAATCGCAACCGAGAATGATGCAGGGGATATCCCGACGCTGCAGGCATTCCTCAAAGAGATGAACCATCCGGTTGTTGGTAGATGGGTTAGTCCGGAAGAACCTGCACCAGGCCGGGATTCAGGGCAGGGAAGGTCTCCGGAGCATCCGGTCATGACTATCGGGGAACTCCCCCTGTCTTCTGGCGGGGTGACGATAATCCTGAAGAATGCGAAGATATATGCCGAGAAGATCATTATCAGGCCTGCAGGTGCAGGCAAGACAGGAGGGGGAAAAGATGCCTGATCCTGTCAAACCTGATATATCCGCCCTGATACGCCTCCTCGGCCCGGGAATTGCCGACCTGTTATCGGGAAGGGAGATTGAACTTGAGCATGTAACGCTTGAATTCAGCGAACTCGAGTTGCAGATCCCGTTATCTGTTCCGCTCCCGGTTCAGAACCCCGGTATCGTATCAGGAACCCATCCCCCGTCCTTCACGGGAAAAATCCCGGATTCTCTCATTTCAGAGACCTTCTTTGCCGAACCGGAGACTTACTCGTCCCGGATTCGCGAGGTGACGATCGGGGGAACCAGAAGTGAAGGGGGATCGAGGGGACGATCTATAACTGTCGGAGGTTCATCATCACTCCCCTTTTCCCAGCCTGAACATCCCCCGGCCCACCCTCCGGTCATATCGCTTGACGTCTTCGATACCAAGATATCCATGCCGAAAGTACTCAGGGCTCACCTGGGCGACGTGATGGATGACCCCGCCGCATGGGCAAAACTGAATGTTGAGAAGTTCGGTGCAGATATGGTCACGATTCACCTTATATCCACGGATCCTCTCATCCAGGACAAATCCCCCCGGGAGGCATCCCGGACCGTGGAGGAGGTGCTCCAGGCAGTGGATGTCCCGATCATCATCGGGGGCTGTGGTGATCCGAAGAAGGATGCAGCGACCTTTATCGAGATCTCTGCAATGGCAGAAGGGGAAGGACTGCTGCTCAATTCAGTCACGTCAGATATGGCCGAAGTAAAAACCCTTGAACCTGTCTGTAAAGCTGCATCAGAGTCCGGACATTGCCTCCTCGGGTTCACCGGTCTCGACCTAAATAATGCAAAAGAACTGAACAGGAGGATCTACCCGCATTTCCCGCCTGACCGGCTCCTCATGGACCTGACAACGGTAGCCCTCGGGTACGGGCTCGAATACTCGTTTTCAATCCATGAACGAGCCCGTCTGTCTGCCCTGATGGGTGACACCGAACTACAGCATCCCACGTTGTCAGCCTGTACGAATGCATGGTCGGCACGGGAGGCATGGATGAATCTTGGGCCTGGATTCGGGAGTGTTGATCTCCGGGGACCGCTCTGGGAGTCTATCGGAGGAATCACCCTTCTTCTGGCCGGGGTGGATCTCTTCCTCATGATGCATCCCCTGGCTGTCTCGACCATGCGGGAGGTCTCCTCCCGGCTTATGAACCCGGGGATGCCCGAGTCCCACGGGGCAGACTGGGTGTCTGCAAAGATATGAGGTGGGCAGGATGGAGATAAAAAAGAAGAAAGGGATCAAGGAGATCAGCCCTATCGACGTGTACAAACTCCTGCCGCGAACCAACTGCGGGGAATGCAGCGAGGCGAACTGCATGGCATTTGCGACAAAGGTGGTGAATGGCGAGGCGTCGGTCGACCTCTGCAGACCGCTTTTTACCCCTGAGCATACCGCAGCGTATGGAGGGCTGCAGGAACTCCTGGCCCCCCCGGTCAAAACGGTTACCTTCGGAAGCGGAGAGTCTGCTGCAGTAATAGGCGGAAAACACGTCCTCTTCAGGCACGAGTTCACGTACCAGTATCCCACCATAATAGCCATCGACATCGCCGACGATCTGGATCCAGATGCTCTATCAGAGAGAGTAAACCAGGTCTCCCGGTTTACCTACTCGTACATCGGCAGAACCCTTCGCCTGGATGCCCTTGCAATCCGGTGCGTCAGCGGCGATCCAGCACGGTTCAGGGAGGCTGTCCTCCAGGTCTCGGAGGTCTCCCCCCTCCCGCTGATCCTCTGCAGTCATGATCCTGGCGTCATCGGTGCAGCCCTGTCGGTGTGTGCCGATAAAAAACCCCTTATTTTTGCAGTCACCGCAAAGAACTGGAGAGAAATGGGGAAGGTAGCCGTCCACTACTCCTGTCCGGTGGTCGTCTCTGCCTCCGGTGACCTGAGTCTTCTTCGCTCTCTTGCCCGGACGCTGCAGGACTGGGGGATAGAGGATATTGTCCTGGATCCCGGCACCTATCACGGGGAACATATCGCTACCACGATCCATGCATTTACTGCCATCAGGAAGACCGCCTGTAAAGATTTTGATCCCCTCTTCGGTCATCCCCTGCTTGGAACCCCGATATCAGTCTGGAACGGCCAGGAACTCTCCGATGAGATGAATCGCTGGCAGGAGGCATACCTATCTTCGATGCTCATCACCCGCTACGCAGATCTCCTGATCATGCACAGTCTTGAGGGCTGGGTGCTGCTCCCCCAGCTCATCTGGAGATTCGGTATCTATACCGATCCCAGAAAGCCGGTTTCGGTGGATCCCGGGGTCAGGCCGTTCGGGAACCCCGGACCAGGCTCACCGGTCCTCATCACCTCCAACTATGCACTGACATACTTTACCGTTGAGGCTGATATCAAGGCAGCAAAGATCGACTGCTACCTGGTCGTCGCCGATACCGGCGGACTCTCCGTGGAAGCGGCCGTTGCAGGGAGATACTTCTCTGCATCAAAGATCGCCGAGTCTCTTCGTGAATACAAGGTTGCAGAAATGGTATCCCATAACTACCTCATCATCCCCGGTCTCGCAGCGAGGCTCTCCGGGGAGACCGAGGAAGAGTCCGGGTGGAGGGTGCTTGTCGGACCTCGGGATTCATCCGCAATCGGCCAGATGATCAGGGAACACTGGCCTCCGGCGGAAGAATAATCCCATGGATTCCCCTGTTACTGTTCTTTTTCAGCCGATGAACCGCATGGTTGCCGTACCGGCTGGTTCTACCGTTCTTGATGCTATCCGTGAGGCGGGAATCACCTTCGAATCCATATGTGGCGGGAAAGGGTTATGCGGCAAATGCAGGGTTATCCACCGGTCAGGAGAGATATCACATGAAGAGAGCAGTAGCACCAAGCAACCCTCCCGGGAAGAGAAGAAACGGGGCTATTGTCTCGCCTGCAGCACGAAAGTCTGGTCAGATGCCGAGTTTACCATACCCGTGGAGAGCAGGATCGATAATCCCCGGATACTCCTTGAATTAAACCTGAATATTGAAAATCCCTCTCCTGCAGTGAGAAAGTATGCCGTTGAGAAGAGGTCGTACGGGTTCTCCGATACTCTCGGGCCATCCATAAAATTTGCCGGGTACTCAGGGAGACGTCCTGAGATGAGCCCTGAGATTATGGAGAAGATCAGCAGTCTTGCGATCCCCTTCACCGCAACCATCTCAAAAACCCCGGGAAACCCTCGTGTCATCGCACTTGAAGAGGGAGATACCTCCCATCCCCTGTACGGTATCGCCATCGATCTCGGAACGACCACGGTCGCCGGGGTGGTATGTGACCTGGTAACCGGGGTTGTGCTGAAGAAGGAATCAACACTGAACCGACAGATAACACTGGGAGAAGAACTCGTAACCAGGATCGCAGTCGGGAGAAGAACGGAAGGAAGGAGAGACCTGCAGACTGCCGCCATCACGAGCATCAACGAGGTTATCGAGAGGCTCTGCAGTAGCATGGGCATATCCGGAACCGAGATCGTGGATCTCTCCATCGGTGGCAATACCGTCATGATATGGCTGCTTGCAGGGTATGATCCCTCTCCCCTGGGGTTCGTGGATTCGCCTATTTCCCATGATCCCCTTGTTATGGAGGCGAAACAGGCCGGTATCAGCATCAACCCTGACGGTTACATCTACTGTCTCCCAGCAGTCAGCAGGTTTGTCGGGGGGGATGCCATCGGTGATATTCTCGTATCAGGGATGCATACCTCACCTGATATCTCACTGCTCGTGGATCTCGGGACAAACGGGGAGCTCATTCTTGGCAACAATGAATGGCTGGTCTCAACCTCCTGTGCATCAGGCCCGGCCTTCGAGGGGGCGGGGATGAGATCAGGGATACGTGCCATGAAAGGAGCTGTTGATCGGGTGAGCATTGACCCGGATGGATCGGTGCACTGTCACGTGATAGGAGACAGCCAGCCGAAAGGGATCTGCGGTTCGGGAATTATCGAAGCAGCAGCAGCGATGGCATCCGTGGGGATCCTTGATTTTTCCGGAAGACTGGTGAATACCGCTTTCGGGGTCAGGGAAGGTGAGCAGGGGCCGGAGTATGTGCTTGTTCCTGCGGAGAAAACTGCAACCGGGCAGGACATCGTCATTACAAAGGATGATATGGCCTATCTGATGGATTCAAAGGCTGCTGTCCTTGGTGCAATCAATGTGCTGCTCAAGAAGTACCGCATCGATCCTGGTGATATCAGGCACGTGTACCTGGCAGGAGCATTCGGATCCTTCGGCACCATTGACAGCCTGGTATCGTTCGGGATCCTGCCTGATTTCAGGAATGCAGAGATTCACCGGGTTGGGAACGGTTCTCTTGCCGGGGCATATACCTGTCTTCTCTCGGAAGAGGCAAGGAAGGATGCCCGCCTGATAGCAGGCCGTATGGGATACATCGATCTGCTCGTTGACAATGATTTTGTGGAAGAATACTGGAATGCGCTCAGATTGCCTGACCTGAAAAAACCATAATTTTTCCTTCTTTTCCCGACTCGTTCCATGTAATGTGGTTAATTTTTTTTGGTTGTTTATCTGCTTTGGTCAGGATTATATATTTTCCTTCTCGCCGAATCTCAGATCCATTTCGATATATTATTATATATTATGAAGGTAGTTTCCTTCCACTAACTATATCTATTGGTGTGATTAATCTTGTAGTATAACAGAAGGAGGATGATGATGCACAAGAATTGTCTGCTGTATGTACGATCTGAACGTTAAAATCTGCTTCCAGGCGGAAAGACCCGGACACCTGGCAGGTTTATACCCGACCTGTACCATCCTGTTGCACCTCCCGTACGTATAATATAAACCTATATGCCCGGGGCAGTATCCGGATGTCCCGAACCGGAAGCAGTCTTTAAAGTATACAAGAGAAAAGCCTCAGAAACCCGGTAGATCCAATGGCCTACCTATGGGTTTCTGATTCTGTATCGGTAAATCTGTCGAACATAATTCTTCAAATCATACCCTTTATCAGTAGCGTGATTATCATGAGACAAGTAGCAATTTATGGAAAAGGTGGAATCGGAAAGTCCACCACCACACAGAACACGGTTGCAGCACTTGCAACATCAGGAAAAAAAGTTATGGTTGTCGGTTGTGACCCGAAAGCCGATTCAACACGGCTTCTTCTTCACGGCCTGTGTCAGAAGACCGTTCTTGATACGCTCCGGGACGAGGGAGACGATATCGAACTTGATGACATCTTAAAACCAGGATTCAGCGAAACCCGGTGCGTGGAATCGGGAGGGCCTGAACCAGGCGTCGGATGTGCAGGTCGTGGGATCATCACCTCTATCAACCTGCTGGAATCACTCGGTGCATACACGCCGGATATCGATTATGTCTTCTATGATGTGCTTGGTGATGTGGTCTGCGGTGGCTTTGCCATGCCTATTCGTGAAGGAAAGGCAGAAGAGATCTACATCGTGGCATCAGGTGAACTGATGGCCCTGTACGCAGCAAATAACATTGCAAAAGGTATTCAGAAGTATGCTGAAAACGGAAAAGTGAGGCTTGGCGGAATAATCTGTAACAGCCGGAAAGTGGACAACGAACATGCCCTTCTCAAGGCTTTTGCTGAAGAGATCGGATCCCAGCTGATCCACTTTGTCCCCCGTGATAACCTGGTCCAGCGGGCAGAGATCAATAAAAAGACGGTCATAGATTTCGATCCTGAATCAAACCAGGCACAGGAGTACAAAAAACTGGCAAATGCCATCGATACCAACACGATGTTTATAAAACCCAGACCGATGACCCAG
>JAJRBL010000102.1 GCA_028679485.1 Methanospirillum sp.
GTCAGCCGGACCGGTAACCGGATCTGAGGTAATAGCCGGGGGGATCCTCAAACCGGGAATGGGAGTGGTTATTCCAGGGAGAAGACCTGATGTCCCCTACACCGGCGAAGAGTTCATGAACAATGTCAGGTTTGCCATAACCCAGGAACCTGATTTTATTGCCCTCTCTTTTGTCGGTACTGTTCGGGACATCAGGGATGCGAGGAAGATCCTCCAAGATGAAAACGGGGAAAATATCCCCCTTATAGCAAAGATAGAGAGCAGGGAGGCAGTGGATCATCTTGAGGATATCATCAGCGGGGCAGACGGGATCATGGTTGCACGGGGAGACCTGGGGGTTGAACTGCCGATAGAACAGGTACCGCACATCCAGAAAGAGATAATCTCCCGGTGCAACCACCAGGGTATACCGGTGATCACCGCTACCGAGATGCTCGAATCCATGGCTAAACACAGCAGACCGACCAGAGCAGAGGTGACCGATGTGGCAAATGCCATCATTGACGGGACTGACGCAACGATGCTTTCGGGAGAGACGTCGATCGGCGTAAACCCGGCCCTTGCAGTCAGGACCATGAACAACATCGCCCTTGAGACCGAACAGCACCTGCCGTATCTCCGCATGCTGAATGAACGGGCAGCATGGCACGAGAAGAGTGTCGAGGGAATCATCAGTTACCGTGCCTGTTTCATAGCCGAAGAACTGAAAAGTCCTGCAATC
Organism: Methanospirillum sp.; assembly: GCA_028679485.1. GTDB lineage: Archaea > Halobacteriota > Methanomicrobia > Methanomicrobiales > Methanospirillaceae > Methanospirillum. The sequence continues at coordinate 722 of JAJRBL010000102.1, forward strand.
GTCGCATTTACCCGTTCGGGACTGACAGCGGAACGGGTCTCACGATGCAGGCCACGTGCCCCGGTATTTGCGATAACTCCCGAGAGGAGCGTGGCACGAAGACTCCTTCTGAGGTGGGGGATACAACCAGTTCTGGCTGACCCGGTGAGAACTGCCGACGAACTCTTCTCCCTCTCCACGTGGATAACCAGGCAGACAAAAACCGCGGTACCCGGGGATCAGCTGGTCATCATAGCAGGTAACTTCGCGGGAAAAGAAGGAAGAACCAACATGATCAAGGTGCAGGAGATACCGCAGGAACCGGATTCTCCCCGCTAATCGAAGAGGGCAACACGGAAGCCTCCTGAGGATTTCTCTTCCCGGTCAGGCTTATGTGGCGGTTTTTGTGCCAGTCCACCGGAAGCAGCCTCATTCTTCAGGATATCCGGAATACAGGCAAAACTGCAGATGCCGGAAGCATCTGACCAGACTGCACACTCATCCTGTATGCAGGGTTTTTTGTCAAACGGGCAGCGTTTTTGTACCGACGATTTCATGAGATTTCACCAGATGAATCAATAGTATCCCCGACCAGGAACCATGAGACCAGCAGGAGGAGAAGACTCCCTGCTATCACGGTACCGTAGATGAGATGATACGTGCCTGCTTCAGGCACGATCCACTCCTCTTCCTGGTACATCATGATGACCTGCGAGGTACTGAGAAGAAACCCGGTTATTACCGGACCTGCCATTCCTCCGAGGGTCTGCATGCCCTGGATAAGACCGGTGACTTCTGCGGTCCTCCTGGCAGAGACATTGTTCATCGCACCGATGAGGCCGGCCGTGGCAAGAACCGACATCCCGAAGGCAAACAACATCCAGGCAATCACCAGGACCGGAACCGATACCGGGAGAAAGAACAGGAGAAGGCCTGTCCCGAGGAGCAGAAGCGAACCGGTAATACAGGGAATACGGCAACCAAGATAGGGAAGCATCCAGCCGGTTACTGCTCCTGCTGCCATATCACAGATCGTGCCGGGAACAATAATATATCCAACCATCTCTGAAGAGAGCGAGAGGCCGGAAGGCAGCCTGATAATATACGGCATCATCTGCAGGAGAATAAAATAGACGATCATGCTCAGAAAACCGATGAACATGAAGACAGCCACCGGCTTATGGCTGATGATCCTGAAGTCAGCAAGGGGTCGGGAGACCCTCTTCTCGACAGAGAGAAAGACCACGAAGAAGAGAAGGCAGAGAAAGAGAAGCAAAAGCCGGGAGATACCGGCATACTGGCCTGAGGGCAGGGATACCAGGGTCAGCCCGGTTCCGAGGAACAGGAGCAGGGATATAAAACCGGCCAGATCAGGAGAATCTTTTGCGGGTTTGGGACGATCGTCCCTGATCCACCGGTATACGAGGAGGATGAGGAGAAGAGTAACCGGGATCAAAAGCGCATATGTCATCCTCCACGAGAGAAAACCGGTTATTATCGACCCGATGATCACACCCACAAAGGTCCCCGCACCGTACATTGCACTCAAAACACCGACCGCTGTACTAGAGAGATGGCGGGGGAGCTGGTTCCTCATGATGGCATATGCGAGAGGAATGGCAGCAATACCCGCTCCCTGAAGCCCGCGGCAGAACAGCAGCACCCAGATGTCGGGAGATACCAGTCCGCCGGTTACGCCGACGAGATAGATGACCAGCGAAAGGATGAGCATACGCTTGTGGCCGTACAGATCACCTGCCGTTCCGACGAACGGCGAGGCAGCCACTCCGACGAGGAGGACCGCCGGCAGAATCCAGGACTCGAAGATACCGGGAACCGACAGTTCATGCTCTATCTCGGGAAGGGCAGCGGTCAGCATCGACTCTCCTGCCATTACCATTAAAACCGTCAGGGAAAGCAGAAACAGAAGCCGAAAATGGCCTTTAAAGGTAAGTACCGGTAACACTCATCAGCCCCTTATGAGTACATTGGATCAGTAAGACTATACGTCCTCTCTTCTCATACAACAGGGGATTATACGCATCACTCCCGAAAAACCATGCGTCAGGAGTATTATGGAGAAAGACAGCGCAATTACCGCGATGATGTTCAGGTGCAGGGCTGATGCCCAACTCTCGTTCGAGTCTGTAGACGAAGGTTCACGCACCGTGTGCGGATATACCCGGTCAGAACTTGTTGATACCGGTCTTCTCACCCTGCTCGATCTCGTCCAGCCAGAAGAACGGGAACTGGTCAGGAACAGGATCCAGGCAGGAATATCCGGAAAAAAATCCTTTGTAGTACATACCCGGCTGAAAACCAAGGATCAGAAAGAGACTGCCGGGATCATGGTTGGCAGTGGTTCGTTTACTAATCCGCTCTCGCTCACCTCTATTGAAGGATACATCATCAGCCTTGATCCCATTGGTGTAAACCAATCAGGATGAAACCCGAACCTTAATACTGTTCCAGATAAATTCAGATACCATGGCTGAACTGACAAAGGAGATGATGGAGGCTTTTGATGTCGTCAAGGTGTATCCCCTTGCCACCGCATCAAAAACTGGTATTCCCAATGTTGCACCCATGGGATCCGTATTCCTGATCGACAAGGAAACGATATGGATCGGCGACAACTTCATGCAAAAAACCCTTGCGAATGTCCTTGAAAACCCGAAAGCAGCCCTGTATGTATACGGACCCGGTGCCAAGGGATGCTTCCAGGTAAAGGCTGATGTAACGGTAAAGACCAGCGGCGAGGAACACGCAAAAGTGAAGGTGATGATCCATGAAAAAAAGCCGAACCTTCCTGCAAAATCCCTGTTGATCCTAAAGATCACCGA
>JAJRBL010000103.1 GCA_028679485.1 Methanospirillum sp.
CACCGGATGGAAAGATCTCGGCGGTCCTGAAGAGAAGATCGAGATCGTCGGTCGTGACAGTGCATCAGGTACTAGAGAGTTATTCTTTGAGAAAGTCCTGAATAAAGAGGATTTCACCAAGTTCATGCTTGAGAAGAACTCAAACGGTGCAATCCAGCAGTATGTATCCCAGACCCCTGCATCAATCGGATATGTCGGTATGGTCTTTGAGGACGGTGTCAAGGTCATCGAAATGAAAGGCGATGACGGCAAGACTCAGAAACCATCAGTTGAGGGAATTAAGGCAGGATCCTACCCGTTATCACGCTCGCTCTTCTTCGTCTCGGATGGAGAGCCCGAGGGTATTGCAAAGGAGTTTATTGACTTCCTCCTCAGTCCGGATGGACAGAAGATAGTTGAAGAACAGGGATTTGTAACCCTGTAAAGCCTGGAACCCGTTCAGTGAACGGTACTCCTTTTCTTTCTTTTCTGGTAACTATGGGAGGGCGGGCGCACTCCCTGGTATCACTATGAAATATTATCAATCCACCTGCTGAAGAGGTATGATTTATATATCTGAACTCCGTTTTGTAAGACAGGTGTACGATACCCTATGAACCTCACTCTTATGGCAGGAATATTTCTGATTGGAACTCTTTTACTGATCGCAACCACCACAGCAGAGGACGATACTGCAGAAGATAGTTTTAACGGAACCTGGACTGATGCCAATTATACCTTCACCATTGTTCAGGAAGGTTCTGACATTACGTTAACCGGAACTCCGTTCGACGAGGAGTCGTATTATCCCATGAAACTTACCGGGATGATATCAGACAATAAAACACGTCTGATTACCCATAAGAATATGACCGGAACGATGGAGATAAGGATGTCTGAAGATCAGATGGAACTTTCCGGAATCCAGACCTTTGATCCGGTCAATCCTTCCGAAACGCCATTTACCATAGACTATAACTCCACCCGGAACGGGAGCGAGGTGCAGAAGGATGCGGTCTGGTCAGGAGAATGGATGGTGGATAATATGGTAATGACCCTCTTTCAGACCGGTGAAGAAATATCTGGTTTTTTCAATGTGATAAACGAACCGGAGTCGAAGGTATATGTGAAAGGATCTGTCTCTGAGGATGGAAGAAATATCTCACTAAACTGGACTTTCGCAGAATATGTGAACTTTACCTTGTCAGATGACGGTATGCATCTTATCGATGAAGCGTGCAGGAATGAAGAGGAAAAAGAGGGTTATCTCTGTTTGAATCTTCAGAAGCAGGTAACAGAGTGAGTTCTGGGTTACCTAACTCCCGAGTACAGAGAGAGGACAGATACGGGAATTTTAAAACCGAGGTCTATGATATCGGTGCGATCTCTATCTCATCTTTGTTTTTTTCATCCAGGCTCTCCCATCTTCTGCATCCGGTCCTGACAAAGTAATATGCAGGGATGAAGAGGACGGCTGACGATAGGGCATACCAGGGATTCGTGAAGGATACTGCCGTAAAAATGCTCACTGCAGAACCTATCAGGAGCAGGAACAGTCCCATGACCCTGACATGGTAGAGCATCTCGTTCGGGGTAAGGCCGGTCAGCCTGATGGTCACGGAAAGCCCGAAGTACGAGAGGGAGAACGTCAGTACCAGGACCGGAAGAAGGTACGCGGTATTTCCTGATACAAGAGCCATGATCACGATTATATAGGCAGGTACTGGCTGGAGCAGGGTGAAACAGAGGATTTTGCTCTTAATCACGGAGGATATACGCACCGGCAGCATCGCGTAAAATCCCGGATTGTACGAGATGGAGAGCCAGGTATACATGGTCGAGGCGATGATCCCGGTGACCGCGGCAAACGTACAGAATACCTGGATTGGAGCGATTATCCCGATAAGCAGGGAGAGGAAGAACCAGATGATCAGCAGCGGGATGATAAATGAGAATATCATCTGACCGACCAGGATCCCACTTCTCCACAGATCGAGGAGATCCTTTACAACCAGGGACGGGTGGGAGATTCCGGAGAAGAACCTGAGCATCGGCTTCATGAGGTCAGGGTGCTCGGAAGACCTGCTGGTGGTCTCTGGTGAGAAGAGGAGGAGGGCAAGTACAAACGGTATGATTATGCCTGCGAGGGAGAAGATGAGCATCTCCAGGGAAAAGCGGGTGAAGGTGAGAAGTGGCGGAAAGAACTGGGCCGGATTTATCCCGGTAAGGAGAAAACCCAGGAGAATACCGGCCCCGGACAGGACAAGGAGAAGGATCAGGGCTGGCTGTGATCGTTCGTACAGGGAGGAGAAGAGGAAACAGAACGCGACCCCGGTCATGAATGAAAGCGTCACGGTAAGCATGAGTTTGAGCGAAATGAATGCCGGGATGCCGGTGAAGAGGGATCCAAGCAGAAAACCCGCCCCGAGAGGGAGGATCCAGAAGACAAAGTAATAGAGGATATCCTTGATTACGAAGATTGACAGGATGTACCTTCCATCAAGGGGAAGGATCCTGGCAGCATAGGCCAGAAGACTTGCCTCCCCGAACTGTCTGCTCATGATCTCGTTCCCTATCAGGCCGAATGCACAGATCATGAATCCGAACATGAGGTAACTGGCATGGATGATGATGACAAGTTCACCACCTGGCAGAGAGGTGCTGATGAGGGGAAGGAGAAAGGTACCCATGAAGGCGATACCGAATATCAGCACCGGGAAGAGGGCAAAGTTCAGGCTCCCGAACATGGTGGAGTGTATCCTCCACTCTTCCTTTACCATGTTCAGGAAAAGACTAGCCATGCTGGGGACTCCGTACCTGTGAGAGGAAAAAGGCTGACAGATCTTCTCCCTGGGCTTTTATTTCATCTATTCTTCCGGTGTAGAGTAAATTCCCTTTCTGGAGGATTGCCACCTCTGTACAGATCTCCTCTGCTATCTCCAGCATGTGGGTCGAGTAAAAAAGAGTGTTCCCGTCCTTTACATAGGAGACGAAGAATGATTTCACCTTCTGCTGCATGATGGGATCAAAGTTGACGAGTGGCTCATCGATCAATGCCAGTTTTGGCTCGTGGATGAATG
>JAJRBL010000104.1 GCA_028679485.1 Methanospirillum sp.
AGATCGGGAATAAACCGGGAGAGTTCTTTCGGGTGAGAGACCGGGATCAGCACCGATCCGGGGAGATACAAGGTTCTTGCCTCGCTGAGTATGGCCTTAATATCTCCCGATCTCTCCGGGTAAAGAAAGAGCATCCGAAACCCTGTCTCGCGTTCCATTGTTGCACAAAAGAAGGAATATAGGCCGTTACTGGCCTGGTTCTCCACTCCACCTGCTATCCCGGCGAGCCGGGCATACTTCCGGTCATACTCAGGATCTCCCGTGATTCGATACAGCCGTTCCATGAGAACTGCCGCCGAACCGTTAACCGAGGGGAGGGCATTGTCGGTTATGTCCTTCAGCCGTACCGGAAGGTCACCGGGATCCCTGGTAACATGATACCCTCCATCCTCAGCATCCCAGAATCTCTTGTCAAGGTACCGGACCAGGTAACCGGCAGCCTCTATCCACCTCGTATCCCCGTCTGCCTGGAAGAGATCGAGCAGTGCCAGGGAGAGAAAGAGGTAATCCCCACTCATCCCGACAGAACCGGTCCTGCCCCGGTGCCAGTGGTGAAAGAGTTCACCGTCCTCCTTCTCCATCGTTTCAAGGAAGAATGCTGCTGCACGGGCAGCAGCTTCGTAATACCTCTCTTCACCGAATGCCAGGTATCCCTGCACGAGGGCGGATATTGCAAGACCGTTCCAGTCGGTGAGGATCTTGTCGTCAACCGCCGGTGCCGGGCGTCTCTTCCTTGCATCCAGGAGTTTTCCGCTCGTCTCCGCCAGCCATTCTTCCGGGGTGGAGATACCAGTTTCGGCAAGGATACCGAGAGGATCTCTCCCGACATGGAGCACGTTTCTTCCGGCTGGTATCCCGTGGGAGACGGTGCCGTTCCGGGTAACGCCATAGACCCTGCAGAACAGTTCTCCTGTATCTTCGCCAAGGATCGCAAGGATCTCGTCATGTGTCCAGAGATAGTATGCCCCCTCGCCTTCATGGCTGTCGGCATCCACTGAAGACCAGAATGCCCCTTCCGGGCTGGATAACGTCGCAAGAACAAAATCCAGCGCCCCTCGTGCTGCGGTTTTGAAGAGCGGAGATGGTGACAGCCGGTATGCTTCGCCGTATACTGCTGCTAGGAGTGCCTGGTCAGAGAGCATCTTCTCGAAATGGGGAATTTTCCAGGCAGTATCGGTTGCATACCGGTGAAATCCGCCATCCAGCGGATCCCGTATCCCGCTCACCGCTATCTGCCGCAACGTGTCTTCAGCCATCTCCCGTGCCTTATCCACCGAAAAACAGTGATAATACCGCAGCAGGAAGAAGAGCCGGGGGACCGTGGGGAACTTCGGAGCTGCACCGAACCCCCCGTACCTCGGATCATATACGGATGCCAGATGTTCATACGCCTTTTTGATGCTTGTTTCGGAGAATTCTCCCTGATGCGTGCGTGTGATGCGGGATATCTCCCTTGTGATACGATCTCCAGCCTCGTACACCTTATCTCTCTGGTTTTCCCAGATATCGGCAAGGTACGGGACGAGGTCCATCATCCCAACCATTCCCGGGCTGCTGGTCTTCGGGATATAGGTTGCTGCATAAAACGGCTCCCGGTCCGGGGTGAGAAAGAGATGAAGCGGCCAGCCACCCGTACCGGTCATCATCTGGCAGACGAACAGGTATATCTGGTCGATGTCAGGCCGCTCCTCCCGGTCCACCTTGATGGAGATACAGTGGGTATTAAGGAGTGAGGCTACTTCTGGGTCAGAGAAGCATTCCTGTTCCATCACGTGGCACCAGTGGCAGGCTGCATACCCGATGGAGAGGAATACGGGGAGATCTCTCGCCTTTGCCTCCCTGAAAGCCTCGTCTCCCCAGGGATACCAGTCCACCGGGTTATTCGCATGCATGAGCAGGTACGGACTCAGCGAGTCTGCCAGCCGGTTCCGGGAGGGTGTCATGCAGGAGTATCAGGGTCTTTCAGGTTAGTCTTTTCGGAGAGAAGAGAGAGTCGCGGGATTCCGGTATCAGGAGAAGAGAACTTCGGTTACATGCCAGTTACATACCCTATTACATCACCATGAAGAAGAAACAGAACCCGGAAGTCAATTCAGGCCTTTTTCTCTGGGTGTCCACATACCGGTTACATGGCAGATGGTATTCTGCTTTACCCGATTGAACGATTCTCAGTTGAACATTCCACTGGTATGAGCAGCATAATTTCCGGACTCATAAATCTCTACGTAGGCTGTACGACCTTCCTTTGACCGAATGATAAAGTCATTTCGTTCCAACCGTGCAAGGATTGTTTTATCGAGTTTCATCAGCTGCCGACTTTTAAAATGCTGCAGACAGTGTCTGCAAAATCTCCGGCATCGTTGCCGGAGGAAGAATTAATTGTGCAAACACTGTCTGCACAATTCAGTCCTGTCTTCACCCTCAGCTGGTCACATTACTTGTTCCTCATGAATATCAACAACCGGGATGAACACCGGGAGTATAATATCGCAACCAAGATACCGGTCATGCTCATTTCGCCGAGCCAGAGCCACATCCCGTATTTGGCGATCTCCTCCTTCTTCATATTGGTATGACCTGACAGGGAGAATACCCCGATCACGATCTCAAAATACCTGCAGACGCTCATGGATCTCTCCCTTGTCAGGAGAGAGATACCTGCCGGAGAGTCTGATAAAAGCAAAAAAGGGCAGTATTTTCTCTCTGACAACTACTTTTCCTTCTGGTTCAGGTTCGTGTATCCCTACAGCTTGGCGGTCGAGATGGGAAACGGGGACGATGTGGTTCATCAGCTCATACAACCGGCCTTTTCCCAGTATACCGGGAACATATTCGAGGATTGCATCAGGGATCTCCTGTGGGATTTCAATGCACATAGTCTGCTACCCTTTATGTTTACGGATTGCTCACGCTGGTGGTATAAAGAGGATGAGATCGATCTGGTCGCTACAGGCCGGACGGGTATCTGTTTTGTGAAGTAACATGGCAGGATGCAGTCCATGCATCCCATACCTGCTCCCATCTCATGGCAAAGACAGAGAGATACCTTTCTTACCACGGGATCGGGAAGGAGAAGGTACAGGTATATTATCTGGTCGTTGCCCGGGGTTTTTCCCATCCTAACCGTCATCCCGAAGAAAATACCCTTTTTTGAGATATTGAGAAGATATCCAGGTTATTTTTCGGGGAGTGAGGAACAGAAGGATACCCGGTACATCCCCTCCCGGCTATCCCCCTTGAAGACGGCGATCCTGCCTATAGATTCGGGTGTAATTTGGGTGATTCATGGGAGAGATCATCAGATCTCGCTTCTCATCTCCCGTTTCGGAACCAGCCACTCCTTCAGATCATCCCCAAGCAGATAGATAGAGAGAACGGTGATAATAATCATGATTCCCGGAAATAATGTCGTCCACCAGATTCCCCGCATGATATCACGCTGCGATTCGTTCAGCATGTTTCCCCAGCTGGCCAGGTGAGGGGGAATGCCAAGACCGAGAAAACTCAGGAAGGATTCGGTCAGTATCGCGTGGGCGGTCATCAGGGTGACGGAGATGATGATCACGTACAGCAGGTTTGGGAAGATATGACGACGAAGAATGTACAAATCCCCGGCACCAAGGGCGATTGCCGATTCTACAAACGGTCTCTGCTTGAGGGAAAGGGTATCGCTCCTGATCATCCGGGAAGTACTCATCCAGTGCGTAAGCCCGATCACGAGGATGATGCTGAGGACACTGCGGGGAAACATCATGACCAGGACGATGATCAGGATCGTTTCCGGGGGAGAATAGATGGTATCAACGATTCGCATCAGGATGCTGTCGATTACTTTTCCAAAATAACCCGCTGATATACCGATACAGGCACCTAAAACGACAGCGACGAAAGCAGCACATATCCCAACCATGAGGGAGATTCGTGTCCCGTAGAGTGTCCGTGCAAATACATCCCGTCCCAGGGTGTCAGTCCCGAAAAAATGGCTGATGGAAGGAGGCTGTTCAGACTGTGAGAGGTCTGCCTTTATCGGATCATACACCGTCATCACCGGGGCAAAGACCGCGATAAGAATGATGCAGCCAAGAAGCACTACCCCGGGAGTCAGCAGGGGAAAACGCGGGATTCTCTGCATATATTTACTCATACCTGACCCTCGGATCCACCACTGCATATGCAATATCGGCAAGAAGGTTCCCCAGGATTACAATGATACTGGTAAAGAACGTCAGCCCCATGAGAAGCATGTAATCTGAGCGGATGGCTGCTTCAAAGGTAAGCCGGCCAATCCCCGGCCAGGCAAAGATCGTCTCTATGACCACGCTTCCTGCTATCAGGTACGGTATGGCAAGTCCGATCTGCGTTATAAACGGGAGCAGGGAGTTCCTGAATGCATGCCTGTACAGGATCGTCTTTTCATCAAGTCCCTTGGCCCGTGCAGCAGTGATATAATCTTCTCTCATCGATTCGGAGAGAGCAGACCTGAGATACCCGTAAAAAACAGCGAAATGACTTACTGCAAGGGCCGTGACAGGCAACACGAGATGTTTCAGACGATCGGCGATCTCTCCGATCAACGTCCCGGGATCTATGACCGACTCCATCCGTGAAGATGGCAGCCAGCCCAGCCAGACAGCGAAGACGAGCATGAGAAGGAGGGCAACCAGGAAAGAAGGAGTGGCATACAGGATATAACTTATCCCGGTCATGGATCGATCGTAGCATGAACCCTCCCGCATTACAGCAGACAGGCTGCACACGATAGCAGCAAGCATCGCCATTCCATACGCCGGTATCGTCAAAAGGAGCGTCGCCGGAAACTTTTCAAGGATCACCGCAAGAACCGGGCGATGCTGGATGTGTGAAAAACCCAGGTCTCCGACTGCAATCTTTGAAAGC
>JAJRBL010000015.1 GCA_028679485.1 Methanospirillum sp.
ATAGTATCCTTTTGCCATAAAACTCAGAGAATCCTCATTCTCCAGGTTGAAAAACATAATGTGAACGTGGTTCCCGGTTTCCCTGTTCTTCTCGTCCTTGATGTATGGGAACATGCGTATTATCTGGACTATAAGAATGATCGTGCAAAATTTGTTGAGTCTTTTTGGAATATTGTCAACTGGGATATGGTTGAAAGCCGATTTAACATGCTAAAAAAATGAGAAGGAATCCTGAAGAATGTCTCGGTTATAAAAAGGTGAACATAAGGTGAGTAATATGAGTGGACAAAAATTTTATAAAGCAGGAGAAAAAGTCGGCCCTGGAAAATATGTCTGTGTTGATTGTGGTAAGGAATATATAATGACTGATTCGGAACAGGATCTCCGTCACTGCCCTTCCTGTTCCTGTGAAATGTATGACTGTTTTCCGATCACTCATATCAGACCGGATATAAAAACTCCTGAAGATGTGAACAGACCCCCGGAACAATAAGCAGCATATATCATACCAATCCTGGTAGATTACGATATCGTTTTATGAATATCCCCAGTTAGGGAGGAGTTAAAATGGTTAATGTATCAAAAGAAGGACAAGTTTATGAATGTGAGATATGTGGAAATGTGGTAAAGATTCTTGAGGTTGGTGGCGGAGAGTTGATCTGCTGTGGTGAACCGATGGTTCTGCGTGAGTGAAAGATGACAGAAGGAATGGATATTTTAGAGGAGAAAATCGGAAAAGTTCCTCATATTTTTAAAAAACTTGCGGGAACAGATCCGAATCTCCATGAGATGATCCTGAAGCTTGATCAGTATATCTGGGATGATGGAGTTATTTCCCGAAAAACCAAGAAATTGATTGCCATCGCAATCGCAACATCTATGCGGGACCAGCATGCAATTAAAGCCCAGATGGCAGGTGCAAGGAGTCTGGGAGTTACGAAAGATGAGGTTGAAGAAGCTCTCAGAGTTGCATACCTGCTTGCCGGGATGCCAGCCTATGTCAATGGAAAGATCGTGGAAGAAGAGGTCATGGAGGGGTAATTTAAGATAGAGTCTGAATCTAGAAACCCGGTCCCCTGTTCCGGACTTAAAACCGGCATCCGGGGGGGCACAGATTGTAAGAAATGCTCCTATCAAGATAGGAAATCAGGATGACAAACCATGAAAATTGATGAATTTAGAAAAATATTATTGAGTGCTATCGACAAAGAAGTTGAGTCGTACACATTTTATACGGCCGCTTCTCAACGGGTTAACGATAAAGATCTTAAAACTGTCTTTAAGGAGTTAGCTGATGAGGAAACAATGCACCGCAAGACCTTGCAGGCATATCTTACCGGTAACAAGACAGAACTCAAGTTTGATCCGGTAAAAGATTACCATATCTCTGATACATTCGAAAACCCTCCCCTGACCACTGAGATGAAGCCCCTTGAGGGTCTAAAACTCGCAATTAAGAAAGAAGAAGAAGCAAAACAGATGTATGAAAAATTTGCTGCAGCAAGTCTTGATATAGAACAGAAGAAAGTCTTCGAAAATCTTGCCAATATGGAGTCAGGCCATAAAGCACGCCTCGAGGGGTTTTATAATAATACTGCTTTCGCAGAAGCCTGGTAATCTCCATATCAGCAATCTTTTTGCTTATCTTGTTAATGCATTTTTTTTCAAAATTTGTTTTAAAAAATGCATAGAACCCAAACACGTATTGTTTCTCACAGTTACACAATCATATTTGTGATGAGGAGTTTTAAGACATGAAAAACACTGCGTTCTATAACAACAAAGAGGCTGATCTGATATGGTACAGAAAAGCCTGGCAGAGAAGAAATAAGGTCCCCCTTATATTTCTGGAAAATTATAGAGAATTTCAGGTCATACCTAATAACAGGTATGTAAACCTTAAATTAGCCTAACCAGATATGACATGGACTCTTGTTCGTATCGTCTGGGGCTATGCACTGGTGTTCTTCTTTATTAATGACCAGATTAAGGTAAGATTATTCAGAAAGATCCACCCCTTTTCATCAGTGGGTAAATCATTGCTACCAATGAATCAAGGAGTTGTCAGAATATGAAAACAATCGGTATCCTGACCGGGGGAGGTGATTGTCCAGGTATCAACGCGGTGATTCGTGCGGTTGTACGAGCCGGAGTAAAATATGATTATGAAACCATTGGTATCCGGAACGGGTGGCAGGGGCTCATCGATGACGATATCGAACCGCTTGATAATTCTCTGGTTCTGATTCATTCCTGGATGAATCAAGACCCCTGTGATAATGAAGAGTCTTAAGGATCAGTAATAATCCAGACAAAGATGATAGAATTTTGTTCTCATGTCAAGTTTTGAAACAAAATTTGTAATCACCGGAAGAGAAAAAGGGTAATCTGAAATTTCCCCTGTCTGTTTGCTTTACTGAATTCACTCACCAGAATATTCTTTCTTATTATCATGAGTAAAAAAGAGACTGAGTAAAAAAATATAACTATGAGAAAACCATCAATTCTGCATAAGGGAGTTGGGTATGAACAGTTTCCATCTCTTTGCTCTTTATGAAGAATCGGAAGACCGTATCTGGAGGAATAATCGTGGCAATTGATCCTATTTGTAAAATGGACGTGGATGAAAAGACTATAAAATTTACGAGTGAATTTAAAGGAAAGAAGTATTTTTTCTGTGCTCCTGGCTGCAAAAAAATATTTGATGCAGAACCGGAGAAATTTACTTCATAATATCCTTTTAGATTCGGTTCATCGTATGGGTAGGTGATGGAGAGATCTGCCCCCGGACCAAAACCCCGGATATCACAATTGAATATCAAAATAGTTCTATAATTTCTCGTGAATTATACAACCCTCCGAATGCTTTTTTTATCAGTCTGCCAAACTAAATATGATAATAATGCGGGTAAAGTTAAATGGGTATATTGTCCTCCTCCTCGTGAGCCTTGCCTTCGCGGGATTTCTCATTCCCGGGGTAATGGCTGCAGGTAATGCAACTCCCTCTGCAAGCCCGGGCGGGAATGTCTCGATTGATGACCTGATAGCCAAGAACCCCGATGCCCTCCTCATCTATTCCGGAGCCGGGCTGAAAAAGCCGATGCAGGCAATGGGTTCGGCATTCACGAATGAAACAGGTATTCCGGTTGTATTCAATTTCCAGGGGTCAGGAGCACTTCTGACCCAGATGGATATCACCCACAAGGGAGACATCTTCGTGCCGGGCGGAACTGCGGATTACAAGAATGCGAAGGAGAAAGATCTGGTGGGAGAACCAGAGTACCTTGCGTACCATGTCCCGATGATCGCGGTCCAGAAAGGCAACCCGAAGAATATTACAACCATTGAAGACTTTGCCAAACCAGGGCTGAAACTCGGCCTTGGCGACATCAAGGCGACGGCAATCGGCGCAGCAGGGGACAAACTCTTCAAAAAACTTGGAATTGATGGAGACGTGGAGAAGAACGTGGTGGTCAGGGCTGCAACCATCAATGAACTGGTAACCGCCCTCAATGCAGGTTCAATAGAAGCCTCTCTTCTCACGAAAGACCAGATCGATGAGAAGACCATGGATGCGATCGAACTCAGGGATGTGAACGATTATGTCCTTATCGTACCGATTAGTGTCACTACCTTCTCCAGGCAGCCTGAAAAATCCCAGAAGTTCGTTGACTTTGCTGCTTCCGATGCCGGGAAAGCATTCTTCAAAAAGTTCGGATTCCCCGTCTATCCTGATGAAGAATATCAGGACGTCCAGCCGTAAAGCATCTCCTGATCCTTTCATTTTTGGAATGGTCTTTCTTCTTTTGTGAAGAGAAACCATCGGATCGTTGATACCTGACCGGATACATCAACTGCCAGGGTACCATCATCCCTAACAGGGGAGAATCATACACGAATGCAAAAAAAGGGATCCGGAAGATTATTCTTACCCCTGGCCTCGGTTCTTTCGGTTTTTTCCGGAGCCATCTTTTTCCTGGTACTTGGTGGACTCTTTACGTTCATCAGCCCGGAGAGTATCGTGCAGACGATTACTTCCCCGGAGATAGGTTTTGCGGTCCAGCTCTCCCTGGTCACCTCGGTTATCTCCACCTGCCTGTGTGCGGTGGTGGCGATTCCCACCGGGTACATCCTGAGCAGGGGAACCCTTCCCGGGAAACGCCCCCTTGTCATGCTTCTCATGCTCCCGCTCTCTCTCCCCCCGCTTGTCGCAGGTGTGGCACTTCTTCTCTTTTTTGCGAGAACCCCGTTCGGAACGGGACTTGAAGATATGGGTATCACCGTGGTGTACACCCAGCTCGGCATTGTCGTAGCCCAGTGGTTTGTCAACCTCCCGTACCTGATCCGGGTGATGCGATCCTCATTCGCCATGATCTCACCCCGGTATGAGCATATCGCGAGAACCCTCGGATGCACTGATTTCCAGGCATTCTGGCATGTTACCCTTCCCATGGCCCGTGCGGGCCTTATCTCCGGCCTGGTGATAACCTGGTCCAAGGCGATGGGGGAGTTCGGCGCAGTCCTCATGCTTGCCGGGGCGACCCGGATGCATACCGAGACCCTTCCGATTGCCCTGTACCTGAACATGGCAACAGGGGATCTTGATATCGCCATCACGACTGCCTGCATTCTTCTCGGTATTGCTGCTGTGACGATGTTCTTCTTTGAACGGTTATCAGACGGGAGCGAGCGGATATAATGCTCAGGATCGAAGAGATCTCACTCGAACTGGGTAATTTCCAGATCTGTTCCCTTTCGCTCCATATTGAAAGCCCGGAGTACTGGGTGATCATCGGCCCTTCGGGGGCCGGAAAGACAGTCCTTCTTGAGATGGTTGCCGGTATTCACACGCCAAGGACAGGCCGGATCCTCTTTGAAGGGAATGATATCACGCATGATCAGCCAAAAGACCGGCACATTGCCATGATGTACCAGGATCTCATGCTCTTTCCCCACCTGAATGTCAGGGACAACATCCAGTTCAGTGTACGGATGAGAAAGGTTCCTGAAGCGGTTATCGAAGAGAAAGTTAAGGAACTGGTCCGGATCCTTGGCATCTCACACCTGGTGGACAGGAGTCCGGCAACCCTCTCCGGGGGAGAGGCACAGCGGGTTGCCCTGGCGAGAGCCCTGATCCAGAAACCCCGGCTTCTTCTCCTTGACGAACCACTCTCTGCCCTCGATTCCATGACCCGGGAACGGCTCAGGCAGGAGATTCGAAAGGTTCACCAGCATCTCTCCATACCAATCATCCATATCACGCATCATTTTGAGGATGTATATGCCCTTGCAGACAAGGTCGCCATCATGCAGGATGGGATGATCGTGCAGGCGGGAAAACCCGAAGATGTCTTCACTCATCCCTGCACCCCGTATGTCGCAGAGATCTGTGGAACCGAGAATATCTTCAGGGGAGAGGCGACCATACAGGGGAAGGGATCCCTCCTTGACCTGGGAGGTCTGCGGATCGGCATTACCGCACCATACACCGGTCAGGTTGTGGCCGTTCTGAGATCCGAAGATATCATCATCTCACCTGAACCATTCCTGTCCAGTGCACGTCACACATTG
>JAJRBL010000105.1 GCA_028679485.1 Methanospirillum sp.
GACCGGGACATGCTTTTCCTTCCCTTCCTGGTCTCCCCTTTTCTCCAGGACCTGGGTCATCGGCTTGTTACAGCAGAGTAGGTCTCCTTTTCCTTCAATCACGATCTGGACGATTCGTCCGCATATGCTGCATTGGTACAGTTCTGGCATGGTCTTCACCTGATCGATGAATGGGAACTCAGGGTTATTATATTTTCTCCCTTGGAGAGATATACCCGGTAATCCAAAAGGATGTATGTCCTGATGTTCAACAATCGGTATGAGGAGATGATCGAACCTTTGGAGTTGCCGGTATTTTCTCTCATCGGTATCCCTGTTATTCTGGTAGTTGCAGGGTTTTTTCTCCTGATGCTGAAAATACTGACCAGGTCTGGCCGGTTTTTTGTGATCCGCAAGCGATGGCCCGCAGAGATGAAACCTGCAGGAACAGAGTATAACCGCCAGAACATTGCCCTGCAGGGTGTATGGTTTAAAAACACCGCAAATCTGGTTGTCGCTGGTAAAGGGCTGTACCTGTCTTTCGGGTTTCCGGTTTCTCTCTATGAACCCGGGGCGGCATTCATCCCCTGGAACTCAGTCAGGTTCATCAAAAAGGGACGGGCTTTCCTGACCGATGTATACGAATACGAGGTATGGGTTGATCCGCCGGTGATCCTGACCGTTACCGGTTTGATCGCGGGATCATTCCCCGGAGACCTGAACCCGGGGATAGTGGCCGCCTGATATCGGTGATCCCGTCGAGGAGACGGAGTATCCCGGGATCGCCCTTATCCTGATGATATAAACGAGGGGATTGAAAGAATCCTGGTGGTGTGACAAGATGATGATTATGTCCTATTCATCTATCCGGGGGTCCGGGACAAGAAATAACCTGGCATTTGCCGGTAATACCGTGAAAAGACCGAATCACGGATCTCTCCCCTGAGCCTCAGATATCCTTTCCTGTCATCCCGATGAAAAAAAGAACTAAAATCCGGGTATATTCCCGGTGAGGTTTCAGGCTGTTTTCGTTGCGTTCCAGTAACCTGTCTCAGATGAGGGATCAAGTTCATACGTGTATGTTCCGGTAAAGGAAGTACCGTCATCAGAGAGGGTGAACACGAAATTACCCGTTTCAGTCCAGTTCACAGACATGGCCTTTCCATCGTCCTGTACTGTTCCTTCGAATACCCCGGGTTCATCACCGGAACCTGGTAATGGCTTGTTTGTCCCGGTGATCGATACCCCGTCCTGGGTGAGATTATAGGTTTTTCTCGGGGTTATCCAGGAACCGGTCCATGGGTTTTTCGTATCCGTCACTTCTCCGTCCCTTGTACCTGTAGCCTCGTAGGTATAGGGTTCGGTCATATTCCCTTCAGGATTAATCAGACCGTTGCCGGAAAAGCTCATCATATCCTCGGAAAGGGTAAGGTCCATCGATCCGGAATCGGTCCATATTCCTGAGAAGATCTTTCCGTCCTCAGATAAGGATCCTTCAAGACGACCTGTGTCATAGTTATCAAGATCAAATGGCACATAACTGCCTGATATCTCCGATCCGTTCTGCTCGATGAACAAGGTTTCATTCTCCGCAGTCCAGGTTCCCGTCCAGGTATTATCTGGCAGAACTGCTTCCTGATGTGTCTCTTCAGCCGATCCGGAACAGAAGAATACCAGAAATACCAGTACACAACCGGTTACAAGTATCGTTTTCACTTTCTGCACTCCTGCATCATCAATGGTGCATTAAATATTGGTAATTAAGCTGGATTAATTGGTTTCGAAACATGAGTGAAAGAACTTATTCCACTCCATCGGCATGATGAAAGAAAGGGATATTCACGGGAGGATCGTCTGATTATCCTGGCATTATGAGATTGGTACCTGTTTCCGTTTGGTTATACCAGGGTATAAAAAGAAATGAATGAAAGTATATCCAGTTCGTACCGGACGCCGGATATGATCACTTCCCCGGGTATTCACGGAGAGTATAACCGGTTCGGTGCCTTCACTATGCAACGCTGCCGTAACTCATGATGCCCTTCCCTCAACCCCCTCTCGATCAGTCCACCAGGAACCGGATATTTTACTCCCTGTACGGAGCGGTTTTTTCCGCAATGATCGGGGTTGGAATTGTTATCCCCCTCCTTCCCCGGTATGCGGTAACCATGGGAGCAACCGGGATCTGGATTGGGATGATCTTTTCCGCGTTTGCTCTGTCAAGGGTTATTTTTCTTCCGGTATTCGGACGTTTATCTGATGGTTACGGAAGAAAACGTCTTATTCTTGCGGGATTATTCTCCTACTCGGTGATCTCGGTGTCATACATGCTGGCGGGATCCGTGTACGAGATCACCGCCCTGCGGTTTTTCCATGGTATGGCTTCTGCAATGATCCTTCCGATTGCAATTGCATACATCAATGATATTGCCCCGGCTGGCAGGGAAGGAGCATTCATCAGTTCGTTTGTGAGTTCCAGTTACCTGGGACTGAGTCTTGGGCCCCTGCTCGGGGGAGTCATACTGGAATTCTTCTCCATGAATGCGGTATTTGTTTCGATGGCCATTTTTTCCCTGCTCGCATTCGTGACCGGATTTTTCTATCTCCCTGATCTCTCCCCCGGCCAGGTGGTGAAACCCTCGTTCCGCGAAATTGTCATTCATAAGACTCTGAGGGGTCCTATCCTCTATCAACTCATGTATGCCCTGGCAAACGGTACTTTCATGGTTTTTCTCCCGATCCTGGCCGTCGGGGATCCGTCTATCTCGTCTTCCCAGACCGGGCTTATCATCCTCGTATCCACACTTTCCACCCCGGTTTTTCAGTATTTCTTCTCCAGGGTAACGGAAAACTTCGGAAGGTATCATCTCATTGCATCCGGGGTGGGAATGATCGGGATCTCGCTCCTCATAATCCCGGTTCTTCACGGGCTGGTTGCATATCTGTCAGCGGCTCTTCTCCTGGGAATCGGCAGGGGGATCTCGCTTCCTGCCATGTATGCCCTGGTTACCGATGCGGGACGAGAGATTGGGCAGGGTAGCGCCTCGGGAATGGTAAATATGTCACTTGCAGTCGGGCTTATCGTCGCTCCCCTTGTCTCCGGTGCTGTCATGGATCTGTTAGGGATCGGCATGGTCTTTTTCCTGTCAGGCCTGGTCAGTCTCCTATGTACCGCTCTTTTCATACGACGTGCCGAAGATCCTTCCTGACTGGTTGTGATATTCCGGATAAAACCGATACTCATTTTTAGTTCCGGGAGAACCGGTCCCAGAC
>JAJRBL010000106.1 GCA_028679485.1 Methanospirillum sp.
CTCCTTTTCCCGGTAACCGGGAGACCCCTGCACCAGGTTACGGGGTTCCATGAACCAGTATTTAAGTTCTTGGATGACTCCATAGAAAATTTATAGTTTCCCGAGCACCGACATTGATCCGGGAGTGAATCCTATGAGTGAGTGTTTTATTGCGTGAAAAAAAGGTTAGATTTTTAGATACGACTCTCCGCGACGGAGAGCAGACCCCCGGAGTCTCGCTGGCTCCTGCGGATAAGGTTGAGATTGCATCGGCATTGTCTGATATCGGTGTTCATGTCATCGAGGCCGGATCGGCAATAGCATCAGAGGGCGAGCGGGAGGCTATACGCCTGATATCGCAGGCCGGGCTTGCCGCCGAATGTTCTACGTATGTCCGTGCCCTGCCCCAGGACATCGATTGTGCTGCCGAAGCAGGGGCAGACTCGGTTCACCTGGTTGTTCCGGTCTCTGACCTGCATATCGAGCGCAAGATGCAGAAGACCCGCGAACAGGTCTTTGCCATGGCAATGGATGCGGTGGTGTATGCAAAAGAACGCGGGCTGATCGTGGAACTATCTGGTGAGGACTCTTCCCGGGCTGACCAGGACTTTTTGCGTTCCCTGTACGCGGCCGGAGTTGAGCATGGCGCAGACCGGCTCTGTTTCTGCGATACGGTCGGGGTGCTCACTCCTGAACTGACAGCCGCGATCATTCCGCCTCTCTGTATTGCTCCGCTCAGCATCCACTGTCACAACGATCTCGGCCTGGCACTGGCAAACACGCTTGCAGCACTGAAAGCAGGGGCATCCTGCTGTCACGTGACGGTGAACGGGCTGGGTGAGCGTGCCGGGAACACCCCCTTCGAGGAGGTGGTGATGGCACTTGAGCATCTCTATCAGGTAAATACGGGTATCAACACGAAGAAGATCTACCCGCTTTCGACCCTGGTTTCCCGGCTCACCGGGGTACCTTTTGCCATCAACAAGCCGATCGTCGGGACCATGGCGTTTACCCACGAGAGTGGTATCCATGCCCACGGGCTCTTCCGCGATACCCGGACGTACGAGCCTATCGCCCCCGAGGTGGTCGGACGGATACGGAGGATCGTGCTTGGCAAACACTCGGGTTCGGCATCGGTAAAGGCTGCCCTCACCGAGTTAGGGTATACCCAGAATCCCCGGCAACTCGAGGAGATCGTGAAGAGGATCAAGATTCTTGGTGATGAGGGAAGACGGGTGACCGATACCGATGTCATGGCCATTGCAGATGCAGTCCTGCTCCTTGAATGCCGGCCGGTCATCTCGCTCAAGCAGTACACCGTCGTTTCAGGGACGAATGTCATTCCCACCGCCTCGGTGACGATGCAGGTGGAAGACAGGGAAGTGACCGGTGCAGCCACCGGGGACGGGCCGGTTGATGCGGCACTCAACGTGCTTCAGCAGTCAGTTGCTGTTGCCGGGAATATCAGTCTTGAGGAGTACCATGTGGATGCCGTTACCGGTGGTACAGACGCAATGGTTGAAGTGACGGTAAAACTGAGAAAAGATGGACGAACGATCACATCACGCGGTGCCAGGACAGACATTATCCAGGCCAGCGTTGAGGCGGTCATCACCGGGATGAACCGTCTGCTGAGGGAAAATCATGAAAAGCGGAGCACAAATTCTGATTGAAGGACTAAAGGAACAGGGAGTGGATGTCATCTTCGGGTATCCCGGCGGTGTCGTCCTCCCTATCTATGACGAACTCTACGATGCAGATATTCGTCATGTCCTCGTCAGGCATGAACAGGCCGCCATTCATGCTGCAGACGGGTATGCCCGTGCCAGCGGAAAGATCGGTGTCTGCCTGGCAACCTCCGGGCCTGGTGCCTGTAATCTTGTGACCGGGCTTGCAACTGCATACATGGATTCGATACCGGTGGTTGCCCTTACCGGGCAGGTTCCCACCTCGCTCCTCGGCAACGATGCGTTCCAGGAGTCTGATATCACCGGGATCACGATGCCGGTGACCAAGCACAACTACCTGGTCCAGGACGTCCGCGACCTGAAACGGATCCTCCGGGAAGCGTTCCATATCGCCGGAACCGGGAGGAAAGGGCCGGTTCTTATCGATATACCCAAGGATGTCAGCACGGCGATGGTTCCCGACGTGGACGGGCCTGACCAACAGCCTCGTCTCAGGGGATACAAGCCGAACTACCAGGGTCACGGAAAGATGATCCAGCGGGCGGCAGACCTTCTCGTGAAGGCAGAACGGCCGATCATCTATGCCGGCGGCGGCGTCATCTCGTCGAACGCCTCGGCCGAGCTGGTCGCGTTTGCCGAACGGATGTGCATGCCGGTGGTGACCACCCTTATGGGTCTCGGCTGCATCCCGACCGATCACCCGCTCAACCTCGGGATGCTCGGGATGCACGGGACTGAGTACGCGAACTATGCCGTCACCGAGTCGGATCTCCTCTTCTCCATCGGGGTTCGGTTTGACGACCGGGTGACCGGTAAGATCGAGACGTTTGCGTCAGGGGCAAAGATCATCCATATCGATATCGACCCTGCCGAGATCGGGAAGAACAAGCCTGTCGATGTTCCGATCGTCGGGGATGCCAGGAGCGTGCTCTCCGATCTCCTGAAGAAGGTCCCGGATTCCTGTCCGCATCCTGAATGGTCGAAGAAAGTTGCTGCCTGGAAGAAGAAACACCCGCTCCGGTACAGTGATGACGGGAAACTCCATCCCCAGTTCGTCATCAGGAAACTTGCCGAGATTCTTGGCGAGAAAGGGGTGGTTGTCAGCGAGGTGGGGCAGAACCAGATGTGGACTGCCCAGTGGTTCAGGTTCACCCGACCCAGGCAGTGGGTAAGTTCAGGCGGACTCGGGACGATGGGATACGGGTTTCCGGCGGCAATGGGTGCACAGGTTGCCTGTCCTGACCAGCCGGTGGTTGTCCTTGCCGGAGACGGGTCGTTCCAGATGAATATCCAGGAGCTCGGGACAGTAGCCCAGTACAACATCCCGGTGAAGGTGATCGTCCTCAACAACCGGTTCCTCGGGATGGTCCGGCAATGGCAGCAGCTCTTCTACGAGCACCGGTACTCCTATACCGAACTTCCCGAGGTTCACTTCGAGAAGATAGCAAAAGCGTACGGGATAGAAGGGTCAACGGTTACTGATCCCGCTATGGTCGAGCAGGCTATCAGGGCAGCCCTTGACCACCCTGGCCCGTATGTGCTTGACGTACGGATTGAACGGGAAGAGAATGTCTTCCCGATGGTTCCGGCAGGAGCAAATATCAGCGAGATGATCGTCGGGCACCATACCACCCACGAGGAGGAGTAATCATGCCGGCTCATATCTTCAGCGTCCTCGTTGAGGACTGCCCGGGAGTCCTTTCCCGGGTCACCGGTCTCTTCTCAAGGCGTGGATTCAATATCGAAAGCCTTGCGGTCGGGCACTCCGAGCAGCCTGATACGAGTCGGATCACCATCGTCGTATCGGGAAATGATACCCAGATTGAGCAGGTGAAGAAGCAACTGAATAAACTGATCGAGGTCATCAAGGTCCTTGACATCTCCGAGGCCGAGCATGTCGAACGGGAACTTGCCCTGGTAAAAGTAAAAGCCGAGCCGGGTGCAGGAAGATCCGAGATCATGCAGGTTGCCGGGATCTTCAGGGCAAAGATAATCGATGTCGGGAGCGATTCGCTGGTCGTGGAGGTTACCGGGGACAGCGGCAAGATAGCAGCCATCGAAGACCTGCTGCGGCCGTATGGGATCATCGAACTGGTACGGACAGGGAAGATCGCACTCCAGCGGGGATCTGCCATGGCTGCCCAGGGAAAATAATTTTTTTAACACTGCATGATTCTTTTTACAGTATAATACCAGACTTACAAAAAGTTGTGCCATTAACTATATTCCGGCTGACTTCAGATACACGGTACTATGCAGTCCGGGTTCCTCTCCAGTATGCTTATCCTGATTCTTCTTCTTCCGGTATCCGTAATGGCAGAAGACGAATGGGCGGAATATGCCGATGATACGGTGACATTCAGATATCCGGCTTCTTTCGGGGTTTCAGGGCCTGAATCAAAGGAAAATTCAGAACTGTACACGATAACCTCCCTTGATGATCCCTCAGTCTTCCTTATGATAAGTATCTCTCCCTCAACGGGAGTTCAGGATGAAGAGATAATCATGCTCCTCAAGGGTAGTTACCTGAACAGTCCTGGTGTTGTCGATATATCAGAATTTTCGGTATCTGGCTATACTGGTATCGTCGTTCTTTCTCACATTGATAGCAACGGCGGAAAAAAGGAACAGAGCGAATACCAGTACGATGACGGCAGACATCATTTCGTTCTCCTGTTCAGGTATGATCTAGCCGAGTCAGGTACCTGGCGTCCCCTGGCTGAAGAGATCGCAACATCTCTCATGACCTCAGAGGTTTTTTCCCCTGGCACCGGGGATGGATGCGGGCTGTTGATATCGGTTTCCACGGAGTACGGCGTGGTTTCGATCTCCGGATCTTCAGGTTGCCTCTCCCCGGGAGATGAAATGTCGCTTTGGATCCTGTCTGATTCGATGATCCTTCTTCGGAAGATCGAAATAGAGGATGAGGGAAGGTTTCTCTATGAGATCCCGTTGGATGAACTTCCAGACGAATGGTATTACCTTGTGATCCTGCATCCCGGGGCAGACAGGGAGAGTGTCATATACCCTGACGATCCCCTGGATCCCACGACAATCTATTACCGCGATAACGGTATGGAGAAGATCCTTGGTTCAGTCGGTGATGATTCGGAGACGGCAGAAAACCTCGTCTCGGAGTTTGCGAAGGTGATAGATAGGGGGATATCCGATGATCTCCTGTATTACCTGGTGGTTGATCCTCATGATACCGGAGAGGTCTCCGAATCTGACTGTTTCGGGGACGAGACATTTGATGCCGAAACATGCCCTTAAGAGAGTTCGTGACAGGTTTTGGAGATCCTGCTATCGACTAAAACCAGTTTTTCCCTCAGTACAGGGAGTTCGTCATCTCCGCAATAGAGAGGGATCCCGGGTTTCAGGGGCGAACCATACTTTTTTCTTGACCTGGTTCCCTATTACCATACGATGACTGACGACTCTGTTGCAAGGATGTCCCGGAAAGAACTTCTTATTGTTCTGGTCGTCTCCCTCGGGTCATTCATGGCTGGACTCGATGCAACTATCGTTAATATTGCCCTTCCCAGTATTGCAAAAGGGTTTGATGTCCCCACCGTTCATGCATCCTGGGTCCTCAATGCGTATCTTATCATCCTGGTCAGTCTTCTCCTGGCAGCCTCAAAGATCGGTGACATGAAGGGGTACAAAGAGGTATTCCTGGCCGGTTTCGGAGTCTTCACCATCGGGTCAGCACTCTGCGGGTTTGCCCCTTCGGTTGATCTTCTCATCCTCTTCCGGATGATCCAGGCGGTTGGCGGGGCGATCATCGCTGCTCTCGGCTCAGTCATGGTCACTGCATACCTCGGATCCCTGGTCAGGGGCCAGGCATTGGGGCTGGTTGCCATGTTTACCATGCTGGGTGTTGCACTCGGGCCGGTTCTCGGGGGATTTTTGACCAGTATCTTCTCATGGCGGTTCATCTTCTATGTGAATATCCCGGTAGGTCTCCTCGCGATTGTCATGGGCATAATCTGCATCCCGCTCTTAAAACCCCCAAGTCCTGCATCCCGACTGGATATTCCCGGGATCATTCTGCTCTTCGTCTTCCTCTCTTCCCTGATATTCGGCCTCAACACGATAACCGGACCGGAGGTTATGACAGCAGCGATTGCCATTGGTATATCTGTCATCTTCTGTGCAGTTTTTCTCATCAGGCAGAAGCGGGCATCAGAGCCTCTCGTGGATCTCTCTCTCTTCAAAAACAGGGCGTACTCATTTCAGAATGCTGATATCCTTATCCTCCAGCTGGGACTTGCCGGGATCATGTTTCTCATGCCATTTTACCTGGAGATGGTAAAGGCCCTCCCTACCGGGACATCTGGTGCCCTCCTTCTTGCTCTTCCCATCGGAAACATCCTGACCGGACCGATATCAGGCAGGATATCCGATGTCATCGGAACTAAAAAACCTATTATGCTCGGTTTTGTCGTCTCGATCATCGCCCTTTTCCTGCTCTCTACCCTTTCGGTCTCGAGTCATGCCTATGAGGTCGTGATGTATCTCTTTATTCTCGGGGCAGGAGCAGGTATCGCCTATGCTCCCCTGAATAGTGCCATCATGGGTGAATCTCCTGAAAAAGACCGGGGGGTTACTTCAGGTCTCCTGAAGATGATGACAAACCTGGGTTCGTCACTCGGTGTTGCCCTCACCCTCCTGGTGTCCGGGTTTGTCCTGGGTCCAAAGATGGCCATGGTCTCTGCCCATACCATTAAACCTGAAACACTCATGCCTGCTTTCCAGTCTGCATTCTTCTTCTGCATGGTGATGCAGGTAATCGGACTGATCCTCATTGTTTTCGTGAAAGAGAAGAGATATGATCCCTCCTGTCCCTATGAGCCGGGAGTATGATCTGTCTCATTCAGTATAGATCTCTTTTTTTAAAATATCCCGATTCTTTCGGGATGAAGAAGAGTTTATTTGTTTCCTATTCGAAGCCTTCACACCTGATCTCTGAAACGAAAAAAACCTGGAGGATCTCACAAAGACTTTGATGATGAACAGGGGAGACCACCGGGTGTTGGTCGACCTGAAAGAAGGAGATTAAGGGAGATGGAACCTCTGTATCCGTGAGTTGCCCGTATCGACTACATAGAGAGTCTTTTTAAATGGAATAATAACCATTCCGCCGATACCATTAAACTGTCCCTGACCTTTTCCTGGTCCTCCCCATTTCCCGATATATTTACCCTCCTGTGTGTAATAATAGATATATCCGTCAGTACCTGCGTGGTACACGTACCCGTTTGGATCAATAGCCACCTCGGTGATCCCCTTTTGAATCGGGTACATATCAAGGAATTTCCCTTTCGAGGAGAAATACTCACCTTGGTTGATTCCTGAATCGACTACATATATGTTATAATTTGTTATATTCACTGCAATACCCCGGAGGCTGGTCAGGCTGGATGGCGATTCTCCTTTCCATTCGGACAGAAAATATCCGGTGTGATCGAAATACTGGACCCGTTTGTTATTCGTGTCAGTAACAAAGAGATACAGGTTATGGCCGGTCGCAATTCCATAGGGATTCGAGAATTCCCCCTCGCTTGATCCGGATTTTCCCCATTTCCCGATATATTTCCCGATGGAATTGAAATACTGGATCCGGTTATTCCCTGAGTCAACAACATATATCGTATCGCCGATAGGGTTGTAGGCGATCCCCTGGGGATTTATAAATAATCCGTTTTCTGTTCCGTTGCCTCCCCATTTCCCGATATATGTTCCATTCTCTCCGAAATACTGGATCCGGCCGTTACCAGAGTCCGCGACATAGACGTATCCCGTATTCGGATCGACACATATCCCGGTTGGATATTTAAACTGCCCTTTATCGTTACCATAACTCCCCCACATGGTCTCAAACGCAGGATCTGCAGCCAGTACCGGATACGTACATGCCAGGAAAAAACAGGTTAATATAAGTAATCTTATCGTATTCAGTTGCATAACTCTCCTCGTTCAGATTGACTTCGTCCGGATCTCAAGATAATTTCCCTTCAGCATGGGGGGTGCAGATCATCTCAGCACATTACCTGATCGGGAAACATCTATTGAATGTAATTAACTCATGAGTTATATGAAGTTATAGTATACGGAAAACCGGTTCGAAATAATCGAAAAGAGGGGAGTTTTTTCGAGTGATCAACAGATGAATGTATAATCCAGGATAGAGTATTGGTACTGATCCGATTATTCCCGAGGTTTCGTAGTTATCACAGCCGTGAAGGATGACAGTAGGCCGGAAACTTTCTGAACGGAGCCTTAATCATGCAAAGAGAGTGGATCCTCTGATCATCCAGAGGAAGAAACATGACCCTGGTGTAATATCCCATAGATCGATGCCAGGGTGTCTGGAAGAGAGAACATGAGCACCTTTCATGCTCTGATACCTATTCCAGGGTGAGAGTACCCCGGTACTCCGGTATAAACCATTCACAATATTCATGAACCTGTATTGGGTACTATCTAATGATGTTCTCATATACTGCATTTTTGGTGTTATTAACGATCGAGTGCAGTATTATCCTTCTTTATCTCTCACTGCAGGTGTATCGGCGGAAAAATATCCTGGGTCAGTCTTACTTC
>JAJRBL010000107.1 GCA_028679485.1 Methanospirillum sp.
CCCAGGGAACCGATACGGTAGACGTTCCGATGACTCTCGATTCGGCGACAGATGCAGGGCTTTCCGGTTACCGGATGACCATTACCATTGCCAATGGCGATATAGCAAAGATATCGGCGATAAATTTCCCCTCCTGGGCTTCATTATCAAAGATTGTGGATACCCTGCCGGGGAGCATCGTGACCTTCTCTGCCTTGGATCTGAAGGAAGCGGTGACATCAGGGGCAAAAAATGTCGAATTGGCGACGATAACCTTCCAGAAAGCAGGGGAAGGAACAACCGGCTATACTGTCAATATCACTGCTCTCGAAGATGACAACGGAAACCAGATGACCGGTATTGCCACAACCCTGACCGGAACGATCACAACGGTGGGATCATCCTCCGGAAACTCGTCTGATACGACCCCGGTCCCTACCGAAGAGCCTGTAACTCAGGTGACAACGCCGGTCCCGACGGAAAGCCCGGAGAAGATTATCACCCCCGTCGTCACGCCGACCCCGGTTCCTACCGTGGATGCCGATTTTTTATCTAATGTCAGGAATGGAAGTGCCCCGATGACGGTTTCTTTTACCGATAACTCTTCGGGATATCCTGACTCGTTTTTCTGGAATTTTGGTGACGGATCAAGCGATAACACCTCGGTTATCCAGAATCCCCAGCATACATACAGAATCCCGGGAATATTCCCGGTCTCTTTGTCGGTCGCAAACAGCAAGTATAACGATACCGTAACAAAGGAGGGATATATCTCGATAATTGGTGTACCATCAGCGGATAGCAGGACGGGTAATTCTTCCACGACAGTATTTTCAGTTCCTGATAATGCAGAGGTCTATCTCAATAACGTATATTACGGGCTTACCCCCGTTGTAATAGAGAACCTGACCCCGAGGAATTACCAGCTGCGTCTTCATAAGGAAGGATACTATGACACCGTAGAGACCATTGTTACCCGTAACGGTGTATTACCCACGTTCATATCCGGATTCGAGATGATACCGCATTATGCGGAGATCGGTGAATTATCTGCTGATCCGGCACAGACTGGGGCAGCATACATCATCTCGTATCCGGAGATGGTGAATGTAAGTATCGACGGCAAGACGGTTGGGAAGACTGATATCATGGTCATGAACCTTCCGGTTGGAGTTCATAACCTGACATTGAACAAGCCTGGTTTCCAGGCCTGGAATGATACCTTTGAGGTGAAGAACGGTCTCGGAGTGATACAGACCTATCATTTCGAGGAACCCTACTTCCCCCTGAACAGATCGGTGGAGTATGTCTGATAATCAGGATTTCCTGATTTTTTCCATATGAGGTATCAACATTGGTAGGATAATCCGAGGTGATAAATATGTCAAAAAAAAGTGCAGTGTTAACAGGGCTCATTCTTCTGTTTTGTATGACCTTATCAGTCAGCGGTGCGGTAATTTCGGGTTCAAATCTTAATCTGGATCAGGTAGGTTCTAACGGGACGGTTGATCTTGTTCTTGACAGTGCCCCCTCAACAGGCTTCGCAGGATATGAACTGGAGATCAGTTTTTCTTCAGCAGGCATCGCTCAGATAACCACCGTCAGCTTTCCTGATGCCTTCAGCATGAATACCGCATCGGATCTCCCGTCTGAAAATGTAAGCATCGTCGCGGTTGATCTGCAGGATCAGTACGGATCAGGGGCATCAGAGATCACCCTTGCAACCCTTGGCGTGACCGGGCTTGCAGAGGGCACGACAACCATGAAGATCTCCGTATCGGAACTGACCGATGATTCTGGTAATTCGATATCCGCCACGGTTACCGAGCCGACAGTTGTCGTCGGAACGTCGACTGTTCCGACAACAGAACCTACTGCTGTCCCGACCACTGTCCCGACGACCGCAGTCCCGACAGAGGTACCCACGACGATTCCGACAACAGAACCTACCACCGTGCCGACCACCGCTCCGGTGACACCGGTACCGACGGAGACTCCCTCACCGGAAGCAGAATCACTTAATGCGGCCTTCTCTGCGACTCCGCAGACCGGAACCCCGCCCTTATCCGTGTCATTCACGGATCTCTCCACCGGGGATCCCAGGAAGTGGAGATGGGATTTCGGGGATGGAACAATGGCAGATGCAAGGAACGTGACTCATGTATATGGCGGGATCGGGAGATACACCGTAACGCTGGAAGTCCTCAAGGGAAACAGCTCTTCAGTATCAAGAGTCCCTGAAATGATCCGGGTTGTCGGGGATTACCCGACCGGCCCTTCAGGGCTTATCATGGTGAATTCAAGTCCGACAGGGGCTGAAGTGTCTCTTAATGATGGATCAGACCGGTATATGGGGACCACTCCGGGCAACCTTATCGTACCGGCAGGATCACACGATCTCAGGTTTACCAAAAAGGGATACCAGCCAAAGACCATCCATATCACCGTCCGTCCGAATGAGGTCAAACTCATTCCAAAGGTGACATTACCGGCACGTACCCCGTAATAATCATCCCTTTTTTATCGCAGCCCGCCCTGCAAAAACGCACTGGCCAAACGAGATACATCCGTCTCCGAGCGGCATTTCCCTATTCATTACCAGCTCAAGACCCTGCGTAAGAACGGTCTTTCTGATGGTCTCCCTGATCATCTCGTTATACGCGACTCCGCCCGAGAGGGCGATCCGGCCGATACCTGTCTCTGCTGCAGCCTCACAGGCGGTTGCAGCAATACCCCGCGCAAGGTTATACTGGAACGACGCTGCAGTCTGTCGTATATGCTGGTTGTCGGTCGGATCACGCAGGTACTGGTCACGGGTCTTTTTCATGAGCGAAACGGTATCCAGGACTCTTAAACCGCCTGAACTAATCACCGGAATATTCCATGGTTCCGGAGTGGCACCGGATGCTGCAGATTCAAGACGCATGGCCGGCTCACCGTCGTATGTTTTCTGCCTGCAGATACCGAGCAGTGCAGATGCAGCATCCAGAACTCTCCCGGTGCTCGTGGTTTGTATGGTATTAAACCGCCTGGAAACCTGCTTTTCAAGAACTGAAAGTTCCTGTTCTTTCCATCCCCTCATCCCGAGAATCTCTCTCGTCTCTTCATCGGGAAGTATCCCGAAGAGCATCCTTTCCGGCCAGATGGTTGCGAGATCCCCCCCAGGCATCAGTACAGGGAGGAGATGCCCTATCCGGGTAAAATCGGGGGCACAACCCTGGAAGATCTCCCCTCCCCAGACGGTTCCGTCAGTCCCGTACCCGACTCCGTCGATCGCAATACCGATACACTCCTCCTGGCATGCTGCGGCGATGTGTGCTACATGGTGCTGGACCGGAACGAGCTCTGCCCCGGTCTCTTCATGGATCTCCCTTGCGTACCTGGTCGAGAGAAACTGCGGATGGAGATCATGTGCAATAACCTGTATATCCGGTTGCATGAAGTTTCGCAGACATGCGATGGTCTCCTGCAGGTATGCATACGTTCCGGGGTTACGGTCATTTCCCACATGGGGTGAAGTGATACAGAATCCGTCAGTGTACAGGGTTACCGTCGAGTTCAGTTCAGGGCCGGTTCCCAGGATTGCCTTGTCCCCGAGGGATATTCTCGTCCTATTCGGTGCATATCCGCGTGACAGTCTGATGATATACCCCTTCCTCACGACAGAATCATCGCAGCGGTTGACTATCTCCCTGTCGTGGGTGAGAAAGAACCCGGCAATTCCTGATAACTTCTGTAATGCTTCCGGAAGGGTGGTTATCATGGGATAGCCGGGAACATTGGCGCTTGTCATGATGAGGAACGGTGCTCTCAGCCGGGAGAAGAGAAGGTGATGAAGAGCCGTATAGGGAACCATGCAACCGATGGTATGAAGATTGCTTACCTGCTCCCAGGCAGAGGGATCTCTTTTGTCCAGGACAATTATCGGTGATACCCCGCTGGCAAGCAGTTCCTCTTCATACCGGCTGATACGGGTATTCTCCAGGATCCAGTCCCTGGTAGC
This sequence comes from Methanospirillum sp., assembly GCA_028679485.1. Taxonomy (GTDB): domain Archaea; phylum Halobacteriota; class Methanomicrobia; order Methanomicrobiales; family Methanospirillaceae; genus Methanospirillum. The sequence goes on from JAJRBL010000107.1 coordinate 3,983, forward strand.
CATGATAGCAAACGGCTGCTCTGTTCTGCCAAGCCTCTTCTTCAGTTCTTCTGCCCTTTCAGCGGTACAGGCGATATGAAACCCTCCGATACCCTTTATTGCAACGATATTTCCTCTGTCGAGAAGATCTGCAGTCTCCTGGATCGGATCTCCGGTCCGGATCGGATCTCCGCTGCCGTCATGCAGGGTTAATGAGGGACCGCAGGAAGAACAGGCGTTCGTCTGGGCGTGGTGCCTTCTCGAGTGAGGATCACGGTATTCCCCGTTACAACCCGTGCATACGGGAAACTCACGCATTGCAGTCCTCTCGCGATCGTAGGGAAGAGACCTGATAATGGAGTACCGTGGCCCGCAGTTGACACACGAGGTGCCGAAGTATCCCTCGTATCTTCCGTCTCCGGTAAAGATATCCCTGACACATTCAGCGCATGTTGCGATGTCAGGAGGGATCAGGCCGCTTCTCAGTCCCTCCTGGCTCTTCGAGATGGTAAAGGCATGCGGGGGAGATCCGGTGAGGGGAGTAACCTCGACCGAATCGATGACTGAAAGCGGGGTTCCCCTCCTGACATCTTCAAGAAAAGCGTTAAAGTGTTCACCCCACGCATCTATCTGTACCTCTGATCCGGTGTTGCGCACGGCTCCTGATATTCCGTGATATATTGCCCGGGCATACACAAACGGACGAAATCCCACGCCCTGAACAACCCCTCTGATAATAATACGGCCTTTATTTGGCATATTCTGTACAACAAACCTTTAATTTTTTATCCGACGTTATAATAATAGGGTTTGAATTGACGGGTCATATACGGATTGTGAATGATCCGGTGGAGCTGGTTCCGCTTTTTGTGGTGTTTAACAACACCCATTATATGAAGATTCTCG
>JAJRBL010000108.1 GCA_028679485.1 Methanospirillum sp.
CAAGGACGTGGAACAGGTCCGGAAGAGTATCACCGCAACAACACTCCATTACCTCTCCCTGGATTCCCTGGTTAGTGCAATCGGGATGCCATGCCATGATCTCTGCCTTGGTTGTCTTACCGGGTGTTATCCGGTTGAGATACGGAACGAGATCTCGGACAACAGGTGTGTCACCTTTGTGGACCGTGATTTCCAGACTGCGCTCTTTGAGAAGTAAAAATCTCTTTTTTCGGAGGGAATCTGCCATGACTTCAGGGAACTATCAAGTCATCATCTGACGATGTACTGGAGAGTACTGTGACCTATACTGTTCTTGTAAGTGATGATCTCGCAGGAGAAGGTATCGATATTCTCCGCGAACATGTAATGGTCGATGTAAATACCGGCCTTTCGGAAGATGAGCTGGTTGCGACCATTGAGAATTATGATGCGCTCCTGGTACGCTCGGGAACCCAGGTGACCGAGAGGGTAATAGAGGCAGGGAAAAGGCTTCGCTTTATCGGGCGCGCCGGTGCCGGGGTGGACAATATCGATATGAATGCCGCTACCCGCCACGGTATCATCGTTGCCAATGCACCTGAAGGAAATACCCTTGCTGCCACCGAGCATACCATGGCCATGATGCAGTCTCTCTGCCGTAATATTCCCCAGGCAAATGCATCCATGCAGGCAGGGGAATGGAAACGATCCAAGTTCATGGGCGTTGAGCTGAACGAGAAGACCCTGGGTATCGTGGGGCTCGGGCGTATCGGCAGGGAGGTTGCAAAACGTGCAACCTCCTTTAACATGCGGATAATCGGGTACGATCCGTTTATCACCGCCGAAAAGGCGGCGGAGATGGGTATCGAGGCTATGACTCTTGAGAATCTTTTCAGGCAGGCAGATATCATCACGGTGCATACTCCTCTCATCAAGGAGACCCGGCATATCATCAATGAAAAATCGATCGCCACGATGAAAGACGGGGTCCGGATAATCAACTGTGCACGTGGCGGCATCATTGATGAGACCGCCCTCTCAAATGCGGTGAAATCCGGGAAGGTTGCAGGGGGAGCAATCGATGTATTCGAGGAAGAACCGCCGAAGAACTGCCCCCTGATTGGTATCCCCGGGATCATCCTGACTCCGCACCTCGGTGCCAGTACCGTTGAGGCGCAGAAGAACGTCTCCATCTCTATCGCAAAACAGTGTCTTGAGGTGCTGAATGGCGGGGATGCAAAATATGTTGTTAATGCCCCGATTATCCCCTCGGAGCAGCACGACACGATTGAACCCTTTGCCAGCCTTGGCGAGCGCATGGGCAGGCTGATGATCCAGATCGTGGACGGGCGCGTGCAGAAACTTGAGATGACGTATGGCGGGGAACTTGCAGATCTTGGCCAGTCAACGAAACTGATCACCCATATGGCAATAAAAGGGCTCCTGGACCCGATCCTCCGGTTCCCGGTCAATATGGTCAATGCAGCATTTATCGCAAAAGACCGGGGTATTGCGGTATCCGAGACCACGACTGGCGAATCCTCAGGATACAAGAATCTCCTCTCGATGAAGGTGACGACTGACAGCACGGAACTGGTAATCACCGGTTCGGTCCTGTACAAGGGAGGGGCCAGGATCGTCTCGATCGCCGGGTATACCATGGACATGGTTCCGGAGGGTGCAGTTATCATTTCACGTCACCTTGACCATCCGGGAGTGATCGGCCGGGCATCCACCATTCTTGGTGAACACCAGATCAATATTGCAGGAATGCAGGTCGGACGGTTCCAGCCGGGAGAAGAGGCAATAATGGTCCTGAATGTCGATGGTGATGTTCCGGAAAGCGTGATGGAAGCGATCCGGGGGATGCCGGGTATCTATTCGGCAAAATTCGCCCGGATTTAATCCTCTTTTTCCGGGAGGGATCAGAATCTATAAATGAATATGATGGTAACATTGTAAGGCACAACCGGGGCTCGTGGTCTAGCTGGTTATGACGTCGCCTTGACATGGCGGAGATCCTGAGTTCGAATCTCAGCGAGCCCATATCTTTTTTTTTAAAAAAAATATTCAGGTAAAAACAGGAATCCTGGTAAGGCCAAGGTTACTGTAATCCTTGTTGACATCCTCGAATATCGGCTTGTTATACAGGAAGGTAAGGATATATTCCGCCATGGTCTTCGGGTCAACGTCGATAAACTTGTCAGGATACAAAACCTTCCCGATACCGTATGCATTTATAAGATCTGCTTCATGATTCTGGCCGTAAATCTCCGTCGGGAACAGGCCGTATACTTCTCCCGTCCTGATTGCAGGTATATCTGCAAACTCCGGAATGTCCTCCAGTTCGGTAATTCCGCTCTGCTTTCCGGCCAGGGTCGAGAGATCCACGAAGATTGCATCAGGATTTACTTTTTTAATCGAATCACGTGAGATCTTTAGTATTGTCTCGTTATTCTCTCCGTGCAGCTGGTCATGAACCGCATTATTCACCTTAACCAGTTCGAAGGGGAGGTAATCCGCAGTGGTTGTGAGGATGGCACGGGGAGTATCTATGGTATAACCCCCGATATATGCCACCTTGTGCTGAAATTCAGGTATCGTCGACACCCGGCTTCTCAGGTTATCGGTCAGTTTGTCAAAAAACCGGATCACCTCCTCAGCCCGGTCGCTGCTTCCGGTTAAAAGACCCAGTATACGAAGTGAATAATCGAGATCTCCCCTGAAATTTACCAGATCACCCTCATGAAGGACGATGATAGGCGTGTCTGTCATCCGTGAGAGATCATCCGGACTGAATGGTCCTGATGCATTCATCATGACGATTACATCGGGTTTCGGAGTCAGGGTCTGGATCTGCGCCGGGTATACCGGGGTCTGTATCGATGGGAGGTTACGCAGTTCGGGATTTGATACCAGGTACGGAAGCCAGCCTGAACGGGAGATATACCGCTCAGCAGGGTTGTTGGTCAGCGTGTAATCAGTCTTCTGGAGGTATGCCAGGTACCGCAGGCATCCCGGGCCTACACACAGTATGTGGGTGATATTTTTGGGAATAGCAACCTCTCTACCGATGGCATCCCGCAGGGTGAG
>JAJRBL010000109.1 GCA_028679485.1 Methanospirillum sp.
GGGATAATAGAGTTGTCTGATGTCACTATTATACCTATCGAATTGTTTTTTGAAATGAAAGCAAATCGCTGTATCAGAGAGATTAGCCAGATAATAACGATCTAAAAAAGACCAGCAAAGAAGGTATGGCGGTTGTTGATGCGAGGAGTACCAAACATGATTACGAAACGTATCAGCTTGGTGTAGATTGCACCATACCTCTCTTTGTGGTATTACATACTCCTTTTGTATCAGTGAACGTATAAGGTTTCTTATTCGCAATCGGCAATCAGAAGAGAAATATTGACCAAATAAAGCAACGGAGGGATATTTATAAATTTTGAGACGCGACCCTGTAAAATTTACCTGACATTTCTCTCTTCTCTCTCATAAAAAGAGAGAATTCACTAAAATTCCTTTATTCCAGAGGCATTACGATGATATTTTCCCAGCTCACTCTGCAGCAGGTACTCACCGGAAAAGACCGGACCATCCCTGCAGACGCACGCACCATCAGGATCAAAACAGCAGGATCCACACAGACCTATGCCGCATTTCATGTACCGATGCAGGCTGAACTGGGCATTATGAACAGAATTCTGAAACTCGAGTTCCTTCAGCACGGATCGCATCATCTGCTCAGGTCCGCAGACGACAATCGTATCGTATTTTTCCACAGGCATCTCCTTCAGAAGACCTGCTACAAATCCATGAAATCCTGCCGAACCATCATCGGTCGCCACCCTCACGGAACATCTCTCCCGGAGTATCCGGAAAAAAAGAAGCTCGTCCTCATTTCTTGCTCCAATAAGGAAATCCACATCAGGGAACTCAAGAGCTACCCGCAGGAGGGGAGCTGCACCCACCCCACCGGCAATCGCAAGAGTTTTTCCGGATATGGAAAATCCGTTACCAAAGGGACCCCTTATGCCGAGTTTATCACCAGGTTTCATCGAAGCCAGATGTGTCGTTGCATCACCAACGCGCTGGACGGTGATCGCATCCGGATACGACAGGGCCATGGGAATCTCATCGATACCCGGCACCCAGACCATGACAAACTGGCCTGGTTTTGAGGAGAAGACCGTATCGAAAAAGATCGTCGATACCGTGGGACTCTCCTCGACAACGCAACGTATCGTTACCACAGTAGGCAGACCATCAGGCATGGGCACACCCCACAATCTCCTTCCAGTGGTACCCTTCTTCTGAATAGAGATCCCGGCAGATATTCTGGAAAAGATCGGGATTTGAATACAAGGCACTTCCAATTTCAACACCCTGTGCTCCGGCCATCATCATCTCAATGACATCCTCTGCAGATGATACCCCCCCACATCCCACTATCGGGATGGAGCATGCATCATACAGTTCATAAACACAGCGGACAGCAACGGGAAATATTGCCTTTCCGGACAATCCCCCGAATTTATTACCCAGGACCGGTCTTTTCAGGGGCGTGGAAATGCGCATTGCTTTGACCGTGTTGATAGCTACCAGTGCATCAGCCCCCCCGTCTTCGGCTGCCTGGCCAATTGCAGTAATATCAGTAACATTCGGGGTCAGTTTAACCCAGACCGGTTTTCCCTGACTTTTTACTGCTTCAGTGCAGGCTTTTACAATATCAGGATTCGTTCCGATCTGCGCACCATATCCTGATGCATGCGGGCAACTTACATTCAGTTCATATGCCTGAGCCTGGTTCGCAAACCATCCGGCAACCTCGGCAAACTGATCCGGGTTACCTCCGAAGATACTGACGATTACTGGTTCATTTGAAAGTTTTTCGAGTTCATCCGAGAATCGGGCAGACGGATTGGGAAGACCCATGGCATTGAGAATACCATCTTCCAGAACAACGAGACAGGGACCGGCATGACCCGGGCGGGGTTCAGGCCCTATGGATTTGGTGACGACAGCACCTGCACCTGACTGTAGCATTCTCAAAAGGGATGAGGCACAGGTACCAAGAACACCTGCAGCGAGGATCAGGTGATTTCTCACAGAAACCTCTCCAATCCTGACCGGGCTTTTTTTGAGAGTAATCATTACGAGAGAGATAGAGATGATGGTGATTATGTATTCTTCGTTCCTACGGGTATAGGATGACCAGCCTTGCAGTCTTTGGTACAGGAAAAATCGGGGGCGGAGTAGCAGCGATGGCTGCATCCAGTGGCCTCATCAGTAATCTTGTCCTGTATGACAGAAACCAGAATCTGCTCGAGGCGCAACGACTCGATCTCTCCCATATGGGTTGCCGGGTTTCACTATCCACCAATATTTCAGATATACCTGCCTGTGACATCATCATATTCACTGCAGGACTACCAAGAAATCCGGATATAAAAACCCGGGCAGCCTTACTGCAAAACAATCTTCCTGCAGCCCGGGAACTGGCATCCCTCCTCGTGCAGTATCCCGGAATACTGGTTGTTGTCTCCAATCCTGCTGATATACTTACCTGGTACCTCTGGAAGAAGACCGGGATCTCCAGATCGCGAATCCTCGGTTTCGGAGGCCAGCTCGACAGTGCACGGTTCCAGTACGAAGCAACGCTGCATGGACTTGCCGGGACGGGATCAGTCCTGGGAGAACACGGGGAACACCAGGTTCCGGTCTTCAGCAGAATGAAAACCACGACATCAGTAAGCGAGAGGGAAGATATCCTTCACCGGCTTAGAAACGCCAGCATGGAGATCATCAGGGGAAAAGGAGCGACGGAATATGCCCCGGTGTATCATATCTGGAATCTGATACAAAAAATCCTGACAAATTCCCCCTCCCATACGATCTGTTCGACGATTCTTGAGGGAGAGTATGGTTTTTACGACTGTTCACTCGGGATGCCGGTACAACTGGGACGGAATGGGATACAGGCAGTTGAAAAATGGAATCTCGATCCATGGGAGGAGCGCCACCTGAAAGAGGCTGCCGATTTCGTTTCAGATCTCTGCAGGAGTATACCAGATGCCAGATAATGCAGACAATCATAAACAGACATTAATTACCGTTCCGGAAAACGGAGATGATTCTTCAGGGGGAATGGGGATCAGTATTACTCAGGTCGAGTACTCCACGGCTGCAGAAGGACCCATTATTCATATTTTTGGACGAACTGTGCAGGGAGAAGCATGTGAGATCCGGGTAACCGGTTTTTTCCCGTATTTTTACATCCCCGTATCACAGGGAGACAGGAATCATCCTGAACAGGTCATAAAGGTTGATGACAGGGTATACTATTCAATTCACGGAGAAGAACTTCGCCGCCTGTATACCAGAAGGCCGACCGATGTACGGGAAGTGAGAGCAGACTACAGGCATTTTGAAGCAGATATTCCCTTTGCGACCAGGTACCTCATAGATACGGGGATTACTGGCGGTATCCGGATTCCTGCCGGAACAATAGTAATACCCTGCCAAGATGTTCTTCCTGCAGATGTACTGGCTCCCTCCCGGTACTGCCTGATCGATATCGAATGTGAAGACGACAAAGGCGGGCTTCCAAATCCGGAAAGGGACCAGATCATCTGTATTACGGCATGGGATTCCTATGAAGACCGGTATACCACGTTCCTTCTTCAGAATTCAGGTCAAACGATTGAACCGGGAAATATCTGTGCACATGTTCTGCCAAACGGA
>JAJRBL010000110.1 GCA_028679485.1 Methanospirillum sp.
CTCAATGCTATCGAAAATGCATTAATCAGGGAAGGCATCACCGTTTGATTCTTCTCTATCCAAAAAACGACCATGTTTCTCCAGAGAGTAGAGAATAAAAAAATTTCCAGGTTTATACGGATTTACCGTACTTTTCTTAATTGATTCTATTCTTGATCTTGGATGGATCAACTCATGGTACGGGCATAAATCTCATTGAAAAAACCATTATTGAGATGTCTTGGATCACTTCCTTCTGCTTCCCTGTTTTTTTTAGAGACAAGTCAGCGACGGTACGTACATACAAGGAATCATGAGGGATATCAATACTTAAATCAAAAAGCTGAAATACTGTTTCATGCATATGGACAGTTCCTGGATCCGGAAATATTCATCATACCTGCTCCTCCTTCTTGTCATCATCTCGGCTCTCTTTGGCCTTTGGCTCAGGTTTCTCCCCATGGACGACCTGGGTAGCGGACCTGTCCAGAAACTCATCTTCATGGACACCTGGTATTCAATGCGACAGATCGAGCAGATAACCGCCAATTATCCCAATTATGCATGGTTTGATGCGATGACTGCATATCCCACGGGAAAGGAGATCGACTGGGGGCCATTTTTCCCGTTCCTCTGTGCAACGGTCTGTATGGCATTCGGTGCGGTAGCACGGCCGGAAAATATGATCATCGCCTCATATATTCCCCCCCTTCTTATCCTGCTGCTAATCCCGACAGTCTGGTACCTCGGCAGACTTGTCGGGGGGGAAAAGACCGCATGGATAGCAGCGATTCTCATCCCGGTGATCTCCGGGGAGATGATGTACCGGTCATTTTACGGATACCTCGATCACCATTTCACCGAAACCCTCTTTTCAACACTCTTTCTGACGTTGATTATCAGCCTTCTTGTATGGGTTTCAACCAGGACTGAACGGTACTCATCGAAGAGTATCATTATCGCAATATCTGCAGGATTCGTGTACTTCCTTGGGATCATGAACATCCCTACCATGACCCTCTTTGCCGGGATCACCGCTATCATACTCCTTATCCACGCTGTCATGACACGGGATGAAAAACAATTATTCCGGCTTTTTATCCATGTATGCATTCTTTCGATGATATTTGCAGTACTGTTCATACTCTTCGGAATATCCCAGGAGGGGTTCTCCCTTGCAAAATACACCCCGGCACATCTTCTCATAGCAGCAGCCCTTCCCGTAGAGACTGCCATCCTGTATGGCCTCAGCAGGTTCCTTAAAGGAAGACCTGTCTGGCAGTATATCGGATCGGTGGCAGGTATCATCATCGCAGGATACCTGGTTCTGCTAGCACTCATCCCCGAGATAACCAACCAGATAGGGGATGTCTTCAGAACGTTCTTCTTCTTTCCCTATGCAGAATCATTCATCAACGAGATGCAGATGTGGGGGGCGGAAAGAGCCTGGTACTCATTCAACCTCGCATTATTCACTGCTTTCATCGGGTTAATCCTCCTCCTCTGGCGTGTCATCAGATCTTACAATCCTGCAGTAATGGCATCCCTGGTCTGGGGAATCATTATCCTCTTATCCACCATCATGCACCTTCGTTATGAATACTATGTTGCGGTAATCATCATTCTCTTTACATCGGTGACCCTTTCTTCGCTCTTCGAACTTCTCACCGACAAGAAACCTCCTGTATTGAAAGGAAGAAAGAATGCACGAGAGGGAGAGCCATCTCTCCCGCTGAACGGGATTTTCGTTGTGGGTGTTATCATCATCTTCATTGTAGCCTTTTCAGCTCAGACCACCTTTACGGTGGCTGAAAAGCAGATCGGTCTCATCTCTATGGATGATGACTGGGCAGAAGCACTGACATGGCTCGGCAGCAACACCCCGGGCCCGGGGGTAAACTACCTGGCCATCAACCGGCGTGAAGGATTTACCTATCCTGACAGTGCCTACGGTGTTCTCTCCTGGTGGGATTACGGCCATTGGATCACGTACATATCCAAACGGATCCCGATATCCTCACCATTCCAGGATAATGTCCCCCCCGTAGCAAGGTTCCTGTCGGCGACGACAGAAGATGAAGCAGATAACGCTGCAAACGAAACCAGGGCGAAATATGTCGTTACCGATTATGCAACAGAGACGACAAAATTTGCTGCTCTCCCCCTCTGGGCATACGGAAAAGACGGTATTAAAACATACCAGGAGACCGTGTTTCAGCAACCTTCCGATACCGGGAGATATGAACCCGCTCTTGTGCTTAAACAACCTTATTTCGAGAGCACGGCAGTAAAACTCCATCTCTTCGATGGTTCATACCAGGAGGGATCAGGGGGATTGCTTCTTACGGTTCAGAACACGAGCATAGGAGGAGGAGCGTATCCGGTCATAACCTCCGCACAGGATATCTCCGGAGAACAGGCAGAATCACTCAGGAAGAATGATAACCAGATCATCGGGTCCATTCAGTTTACCCGCCCGGTTACGGATGTTGAAGGCCTGGGTCATTACCGGCTGATTTACGAATCCCCAACAACCGTTGCGGCTGATGATACCCATGCCATCAAGAATGTCAAGATATTTGAACGGGTAGCAGGATATACTCTCCAGGGAAACGGCACCATTGAACTTCCGGTGATCACGAACCAGGGGAGAACCTTTGTATGGCAACAAAAAAGTGCGAACGGAACCTTCACTCTGCCCTACAGTACCAGGGATAATCCTTACGAGGTAAAGGCGACAGGTCCGTATACCATCCGGGAGACGGGAAAGACCTTTGATGTCACTGAGGAACAGGCGAAATAAGATCCCCTGAATCTCTTTTAAAGAATATTAGGGGATTATACCCTTTTAAAGTCATCTTCTACCCGTTCAATGTCGTCTTCCTCGAGATATTCCCCGATCTGGACTTCAATCACCTCGAGCGGTATCTTCCCGGAGTTTGAAAGCCGATGCATAACCCCTGCAGGGACAAAGGTACTCTCACCCGGCCTGATAAAGAGGGATTGTCCATCAAGTTCCACATCTGCAGCCCCATGCACCACGACCCAGTGTTCACTCCGGTGATGATGCCGCTGAAGGGATAATCTCTTCCCGGGTTCTACGGTGATCCGTTTTATCTGAAACCCGGTACCTATCTCAAGTCCTACATAGGAGCCCCACGGCCGGTACACGAGCCGGTGGATCTCGGTGACCGGATTTCCTGCTTTTTTTAACTCCTTTACCAGGTCACCTACCTTCTCGGCCATATCCCTGCGGCATACCAGGAGGGCATCAGGGGTATTCACCACAACCGTATCCTCTATCCCGATGAGGGCAGTAAACCGTTCGTTTGCAACAACAAAGTTTCCATGGGAATCTATCACCGTGCAATCCCCGGAGTTGCTGCATGCGTCTTTTTTTGCTACCTCATACCATGCATTGAAATTTCCAAGATCAGACCAGCTTGAAGAGAGAGGGACGACAGCA
>JAJRBL010000016.1 GCA_028679485.1 Methanospirillum sp.
GTTTTCAGACTCATCATGTACTTCATTCAGAAAGTGGGTACGGTCAAGCAGGATAAACGGGATCATCGCCGAAGAGAACAGGGTACAGAGAGCGTATCCGCCCTGGTCATGCCTCGTGGCAACAGAACCTGCCGGCTCCATTGAGATTACCCGGGTAAGTGCCGGCGGAAGATCCAGGGTATTCCCGTTAAACCATGATGAACTCCCCATGTCCGATGGATGGAACCTGGAAGATCCCCTGGAGATCCTTATTGTCAACCGGATCGGAGAGAACAGTATAGCCCTTTCGGAATACTGCCTTGGTGCCGTGTATTCCCCGCAGGATATTGTGCCAGAGAACGCAGATGAAGTCTGGATCTCGCTATTGCAGGCAGAGAATGGTCTTTATACGGTATCTGGGAATGAACCTGACCCTGATTCTGTTGCAGTTATCAGGGGGCCTGATCCCTTCCTCGAAGGAGTCCTCTTATCTCCCGTGATCAGGTGGTACTGGCAGTGCCTGAACCACGGACAGATCGCCAATCCGTTTGTTGCTGTCTCTATGCTTCCCATATGCCAGCCTGACTGGTATGATCCCGGCGATCGCGGGAGGGTTGATGCCCTGATCTCGTGTGTCAACAAACGATCATATCTTCTTAAAATGAGGGTGTACTCACGACATTATCATGATCTGGAGAGAATATCCGCCCAGGTACGGAAAAATGATGAGGAATTATTCAGGCTGACTTCTGAATTATACCGATTCTCTGATTCCCTGTCCAGGACACTGGAGATGAGGGTAAAGGAACGTATTCGTGTCGCATGAAATACCCTGAATCCCGGAATGGCTGGAATTATATCATGCAGGTTGATATCGGAGAAACATCTGCGGGAACACCCTGGCGAGGCGACGTAAAGTGGAGATTTCCAATCGCAAACATTACTTGTAATAGGGTATATCGCGAAAATTCCGGTTCGGCCTGAGTCCTGATTCGATAAATCCTTCTGCAGGTAATCTGCAATTACCTCTGCCCTGGCATCGCCGTTCCGTGCCGCATGCATCGACACATCGTAGGATGTATCGACGCTCATGATATCCATGATAGCAAACGGCGGGGTACTGCCAGGGGAGATCTCATCCAGGCCCGGTCCACGTCCCTAAACGTTGCTACACCCTCTGCTACGGGATTGAACGCAACCAAGAGGTACTCGCGCTGGATCTGATTCATGATACCCATAACCTAATCCCCACATAAAACCGTTAACTCTATATAATGGGTATTTACACCTCCTTCACCGCAGCAGCCGAAAACCTCGTCCAGGGGTATAAGAACAGGTGCTCGGGGAAGTTAAAACCTGATCAATCCATCTCACCGGTAATTCTTCTCCTCTTTGCACGACTGGAGAAGAATGCGGAAATTTCACCTCCGTTACCGGACCAGGAACCTTCATCCGGAATGGTATTCTCCCACCTTGAAGATAAGATGGGTCATATTGTTGAATGCGCCAATCGTGAATATACAATCCCGCCACCTGAACAACCCCATATGAGTCTCTTACCCGGCTGCCGGGTTATGATGGAGGTAATTATGACTATCAAGCCGCATGGAACTAAAGCCTGCAGCACGTGGCCGATAAAGTATCGTTCAGGGAATATTCCGTATTGTCTTGGATTCAAGGGATTGCTGTTTGTCGAGAAGTTGTGATCGGAAAAGAATCGATAGAAGAGAAATTTACCGGGTGATTAAGTAATATATCGGCTTCCTTGAACTGATACCGGGATTTCCGAAAAAAGTATGTAAAAATAAACCGGATTTCTCCTTTCAGAGGCCTGGACCGGGAATTGAACCCAGATCGAGGGAACCACAATCCCTTAGGATAGCCATTACCCCACCCAGGCAGGATGCACCAGAATTATTGTATCGGCGAAGATTTGAATCTATCCTATTTACTATCACTTCGAGTACTCTATCATTCTTCCAGAAATGATAAGAGATCAGGGAAAAGATCTTCGGGAGATTTTTCTGGTGAATGGTTAATTAACCGAGACCACTCATGTATACCTCACTATCAGCTTCTGTTCCCGTGAGGATATCTCCCGTTTATAAATAACCGGGACAGGCGATGAATAAATAGTGAGGGTGAAAAGGTGGGTAAGAAAGGAGCGAAGAAGAATCAGGATGGGAAAGAGAGTCCGGGTATCAGGACACCCATTGTCTGTGTCCTCGGACATGTCGATCATGGAAAAACCTCATTGCTGGACCGTATCCGGGGATCTTCAGTTGTTTCCGGCGAGGCAGGTGCAATCACCCAGCACATCGGCGCCACGATCGTTCCGATTGAATCCATCCAGAACATGAGCGGATCGATGCAAAAACTGAATATCAGCATCCCGGGCCTCTTATTCATCGATACCCCCGGCCATCACGCCTTTACTACCCTCAGGGCCCGGGGCGGCGCACTCGCCGATATGGCTATCGTCGTGGTCGACATCACGGAAGGATTCCAACCCCAGACAATAGAGGCGATCCAGATCCTCCGGAACTGCAAGACCCCCTTTGTTGTGGCTGCTACGAAGCTGGACCGGATCCCGGGCTGGAGAGTAACCGAAAACTCCCCATTTTTGAACTCTTTTGCCCTTCAGAATGAACGGGTCAACAATCTGGTGGAGACAAAGGTGTATGATATTGTCGGAACACTCGCCGAACATGGATTTTCATCCGAACGGTTCGACAGGATATCGGATTTCGCCAGGAATCTTGCAATAGTCCCGGTAAGTGCCCATACCGGGGAGGGAGTTTCAGATCTCCTGATGGTGCTTATCGGTCTCGCCCAGCGGTACATGGAAGATTCACTCGCTTTGACCGTATCCGGGCCTGGCGTAGGAACCGTCCTTGAAGTAAAGGAGGAGAAGGGTCTCGGGGCAACAATAGATGTCATCCTGTTCGATGGTACCATCAGGATTGGCGATGAAATTGCCATAGCAACCACGGAAGGGGTCCAGACGACGAAAGTACGATCCCTTCTACAGCCCCGCCCGCTCAAGGAGATCCTGATAGAAGACCGGTTTTCACGTGCAAAGGAGGTCGCTGCAGCGGCAGGAGTCAAGGTCAGTGCACCAGGCCTTGACCAGGTTATCGCCGGATCACCCGTACGGGTCATCAGGGAGAATCCGGAAGAGGTCAAAGCGAGTATAGCCCGTGAGATGACCGAGATCAATGTCACCCTTGCTCCCGAGGGGCTCATCATCAAGGCTGATACAATCGGAGCGCTGGAAGCCCTCTGCAAGGAACTCACCACCCATGAGATACCGGTAATGCGCGCTGAGGTCGGCCAGGTCAGCAGGCATGATGTTATCGAGACAGAGACGATCAAGGATCCCCTCTACCGGGTATTAATTGCATTTAATACCCCAGTCCTCCCGGATGCGCAGGATCTTCTGAATGAACCGGTTTACGCAGAGATGGTCCAGTTCTTCTCCGGGAATGTCATCTACCATATCCTTGAAAATTACCTTGAATGGCGGAATAATCTGAAACGGAGCCTGGATCAGAAACGTTTTGAAAAGATTATCCTGCCTGCCAAGATCCTGGTTCTGCCCGGATGTGTCTTCAGACAGAACAACCCGGCGGTTATCGGGGTTCGCATTCTTTCCGGGACACTCCGTACAGGGGTAAACCTGGTCCAGCGCGACGGGAAAAAAGCCGGCTCACTCAAATCGATTCAACTGAGAAAGGAGAATATCCCGGAGGCACACGCGGGTGATGAGGTCGCTATCTCCATCGAGGGGGCCACGGTCGGAAGACAGTTCGACGTGGAGGATGAACTGCTCGTCGGTATTCCTGAAAGACACGTAAAAGTGTTGGAAACGGAAATGCTCTCTCATCTTAACGAAGATGCAAAAATGGTTCTCGAAGAGTACACCCGGCTCTTCCGCCGTGAGAATCCCTTCTGGGGCAAGTAGGATTATCTGTTAATCATACGAACGTATACGGAGACTTCTCAGCTCTGCTGGGGATGGGTATATTAATTCATTTGATTACCGGAATGTTCTGAGTAAAGGTATCTGAATACATAACAAAGGTGAAATATGGTTGACTTTAAGGTAGTTCTTTCAGATCCGTCAACAGGCAGGGCATACAATATTGACGCCAGTGGTGCCGGAGCCGGATCTTTTATCGGAAAGCGGATTGGAGACGAGATTGATGGTGGAAACCTCGGTTTTAACGGTTACAAAATAAAGATTACCGGCGCATCAGATCGTAACGGAACACCAGCCAGAAAAAGCCTCCCCATTGCCGGAAGGCGTAAGATTCTGATGGCAGGGGGAGTAGGGTTCCACCCGAGGATTGAAGGAGAGAGACGCAGGAAGATGATGCGTGGTGCTGAAATAACCCAGGACTTTGTCCAGATAAACGCGATCGTTTCAGCACAGGGCTCAAAGAGCCTTGCAGAATACTTTGCTTCACCGGAACCTGAAGCTCCGGCTGCAGAATGATCGGTTAATATTCATTCTTTTTTGAGAAATGCCTCTTTTAAGGGGGCAAGAAGATCTGAAACCCGGACATTGTTCTGTTTTGCCACCAGTACGAGGGCAGCTTCCGGACGAAGATTCCCGTCAAAGTTCTCCGAGATGATCCTGTTCATCTCCCCAATGATCTCCCCGGGCTCTTTACCGGATTGGGCAGTAATCCGGTCAAGAAGTTGTTCAAACGGGTTGTCGACATTAAATACCGATGATGACGGCTTGTACCCGATAGGAATATGCACATCTGTCAGATCGAAGAGGGGGAAGTACATCTCTCCATCTGTACCGAGAAGCTGTTGTTCCAATCCCCGGTGAATGAGAAGATCGACTTCTTCCCGGTCCATCCATTTCCGGTCATACATGTAATAATATATTAA
>JAJRBL010000111.1 GCA_028679485.1 Methanospirillum sp.
TGATCAGCTTCAGCCGGTCTTTTCCGGTTCCGAGCCTCTCGAAGTCCCTCTTTCTACAGGTATCACCGAGCTTGAACATCGCGTTCTCGACTTTACCCCTGATCTCAATACCCTTCGGGTTTGCAGCCTCGGTCTCGAGAGTACCCTTTGACTGGGCACTGTTGATCAGGTTTGCACCCTTTTCAGAGCAGACTTCAATGAAGGTTGCCTTTCCTGCCTTGTCGCCGATGACTCCCCAGTTACCGCATGCAATATCGGTCTGGCGGGGGACTTTCATCTTGCAACGCTGGCAGTTGGACCGGCGGCCATATCCTTCTTCCTCGAGCTCGTCGATCTTGATAGCCTTGTGTCCGCCTTCGTACTCGATGATGAACTGACCCTTGTCGATCTCTTCCTTGTGAACCGTATCAGGGTCAACCTCGAACTTTTCGCTGATCATTCTCCGGGCTGCAACCGGGCTTACGGATCCACCACAGTTGACCCCGATCATGATGATGTTGTCAAGGTTTACCTGGTTCCGCTTGGCAAGCTCGTAGAATGCCATGGCATCGCAACCCTTGCAGGTGACGGCATATTTCTTGTCTTTTGCCCCGTTCAGGTATTTCTTGATGAGCTTGGGGATGAGCAGGGTACCGCAGTGCAGGGAACCGGCTGCCTCGATAACCTCGTCCGGGTTGGTGATGACCGTCGGGACGGCATCATACAGATCCTTGCCCTTCTTAATGGCGATGACCGCATCGACCATCTTGCTCTCAAGTGCATGCTTCAGGAGAGTGGTAACCGCTCCACCACATTCACCTTTCTTCAGGATTTCAGGATCTTTTGCCCATCCATAGAGCATATCGCCTTTTGCCACCATCTTAGTTCCCTCCGATCTTTTCTATAGAAATGGCACAATGCTTGAGTTCCGGCATCTTGGACAAGGGATCGAGAGCGGTGTTGGTGAGGTTGTTGACACCATCGGCAAAGTGCATGGACATGTATACGACCCCGGGTGCAACATCGTCGGTGACCCGGGCAACGGTATCGGTTTCACCACGCCGGCTCTTGAGTTTTACAATCTCTCCATCCTTGATCTTCAGGCGCTCGGCATCCTCGACATTGATCTGTGCATAGGATCTCGGCACTTCACGGTGCAGATCCTCGCAACGGCCTGTCTGGGTCCTGGAGTGGTAGTGGAAGACGAGACGTCCGGTCATGAGGGTGAACGGATATTCAGCATCGGCAACCTCTGCCGGCGGGCGATATTCAAGTCCGAAGAACTGACCTTTACCATTGGGGGTTGAAAACTTCTCGCGGTGGAGGATCGGGGTTCCGGGGTGTTCCGGGGTTGGGCAGGGCCAGATAACCGATTCAGGCTTTTCCATCCGCTCGTAGAGGCAGCCGAACATCGACGGGGTCACTGCCCGCATATCGTCCCAGACATCCTTTGCGGTGGGAAGCTCAAAGGTCTTGAGACCAAACCGCTTTGCCAGTTCTGCGATGATCCAGATGTCTTCCTTCGCTTCGCCCGGCGGGTTTACTGCCTTTCTCACACGGTTGACCCGGCGTTCTGCACTGGTGAAGGTTCCGTCCTTCTCTGCAAAGCAGGCACCCGGAAGGATGACATGGGCATACTCGCAGGTCTCGGTGAAGAAGATATCCTGGACAACGAGGAAGTCAAGTTTCTGGAGTTGTGCCTTTACATGGTTCGAGTTCGGGTAGGTCACTGCCGGGTTGATTCCAAGCAGGTACAATGCCTTGATCTCTTCACCGCACTGGTTGATCTGTTCGGTGAGCGTAACACCGTACCAGTCCGGAAGATCGGTGACACCCCATGCCTTCTCCATCTTTGCACGGTTCTCCGGAACCTCACACTTCTGGTAGCCTGAGTAGACGTTCGGATATGCACCCATGTCACAGGCCCCCTGCACGTTGTTCTGTCCACGAAGCGGGTTGACACCGACTCCTTCACGGCCGATGTTACCGCAGAGCATCGCGAGGTTTCCGAGGGATCTGACGTTGTCGGTCCCGGTGGTGAGTTCGGTGATACCCAGGCAGTAGATAGTCACCGCATTCTTGGCATCTGCATATCTGAATGCCAGATCCTTGACGACATCAAGCGGAACACCGTGGATTGATTCGCAGTCTGCGTAGTTCTCAACGGTCTTCTTGAGGTCTTCGAAGTGCTCGGTACGTTCCTCGATGAATTTCTTGTCCTGCTTGTTCTCCTTGATGATCCAGTACATCATGGAGTTTATGAGGGCGATATGGGTCGACGGGTTGAACCGCACCCAGGTGTCTGCGATACGTGCGGTCATGCTCTTACGGGGGTCTACCACGATGATCGGTATTCCCTTCTTCTTGGCCTCGGCTACCCTGCGTCCTGCAAGGGGGTGTGCCTCCATGGCGTTTGAACCCCACATGAGGATGAGATCCGAGTTCAGTACATCACGGAAACCGTTCGTTGCGGCTCCTGAACCGAAGGAGAGCGAGAGACCGGCAACGGAAGGTCCGTGGCAGATACGGGCACAGTTATCGACATTGTTCGTCTTGAATGCACATCGTGCAAACTTCTGGAAGATATAGCAATCTTCGTTCACCGTTCTGCACGAGGTATGGAATCCAAGCCCTCTTGGACCGTGTTTGTCGCTGATCTCCTTCAGTTTCTTGGCGACGAGGTCAAGGGCTTCGTCCCAGGATGACTCGACGAACTTGCCGTCCTTCTTGATCAGGGGTTTGGTAAGCCGATCCGGACTGTGCACGGACTCCCAGCAGGTGACTCCTTTTGGACAGAGTTTCCCTTCGTTCACCGGAGTCCGGTGGTACGGCTCAACACCGATTACTTTCCCGTTGGTAACAACGAGGTTCAGACCACATCCCACACCACAGTAGGGACAGGTGGTCGGTACATACTTCATTACTTCTGTATTTTCACTCATATTTCACCCGAGTTCAAGGGGTAAATAATGCCCGCTTTCACGGTTTCGCAGTAGTGGCGAGAGGGAAAACGGATCGTGAGAACGGTGCCGGATACCTCATCCGGATGAGATGATGTTTCATATACCGTCTTCTCCGGATCTGAAATTCCCGAATTCCCGTCCATGACATGGACTGCGTTTCTTTTTCAAGAAATGACCCTGTCTCACGTGTTAACGCAAGCCTCCGGAACATGGGAGATCTGCCCGTTCAGATCTGCCGCATGCAGGTATCCCGACGACTCTGCAAGACAATAATTGAAGATCTATCAATAAAAAGATAGCGAAGTTTTCACAAAAATGGTGCATAGTGGTGGGTGGTGGGTGCAGACGCTCAAATTTAGATAATAAAGTCAGTTTATCAGGATATCCGTCATATCTGGTTCAAATCCCTGTTAAATCGAGTATTAGCCCCTATCTGTGCGATTCAGCATATTATTCTTTATCTGAACAAGGTTACAGGGCCAGGTATCGTTCCGGAAGAGACTGGTGTCACCTGTCGCCTGATGGAGATATCATTACTTGAGATTATCCTCTCTTCGGGATCATTTAACCGATCATTATATCCACACCCGGGACAGAACCGTGAATTCGTGCCAGGGTTATCCGGGAAATATCGGATACATTATCTCTCTTCCCATCATATAAAAATACATGGCAGACAGACCGCTTGGGGTAACTATCATCGGAATCCTCTGGATTCTCCTGGGATTGTTACTCCTCCTCGCCGGGCTGGGTCTCGGAACCCTGCTCGCTATCCTTACCGCCGGGCTGGGTGTTATGGTAGGAGGTTCTATCGTCCTGCTGGGGCTCATCACTCTTGCATTGGGAGTAGGATGTTTCCAGGGATGGTCATGGATCTGGATAGTCGGTGTCATCATCACCGGGCTTCATCTCGTCCTGGGATTAATCGGGCTCCTGTTTACCGGCGGAGCCTCGATTGTCAGTCTTATCATTTCAGCAATTATTCTCTATTATCTCTTCCAGCCCAATGTCAAGGCCTGGTTTGGACAGTAATAATCCTCTTTTTTTCCGGTATCAGGCGGGAATGAGATCGGCACTTATACCTGATTCTTCCCTTACCCTGCCTTTGCGCTGAGGTTCCGTCCGGAAAGGTCTGCCGCTACCCTGTCGCTGACCTGTATCCATTGGTATTTTGTCCGGCTTTCTCACTATCCGGTATTCCGTACCGGGAACCGGTACGTTCCTCGAGCCTGTCTGCGATCCTGAGAAGAACCTCTTCATCAGATAAAACACCGTCAGGAGGAGAAATTACACTCCTGAACTGAATCGGCACATTATCCATCCGGTACACGATCCCTGGCACTTCCACCCCTGCTATTCCTACAGGTATATGAAGGTCGGCGATCTCGGCGGCCATGCTCACATGTGGATCGATGCATATCCAGAAGTTTTTTTTCAGATGTCTGACTGCTTCGATGGGAAAATGGGCTGCTGCATCTGTTCCGATATTGATGAAGAGATCCACCTCGTCCCGCATGGCGAGATCCACTGAACTTGTCTCTCCCGGGTTCATGTGGGCATGGGTTTTCCTCGTGAGATCGAGGCAGTAGGGGAATCCGAACGTCCACGACCAGACGATATTCGGGCCTGCAACATTGTAATGTCCCCGCATTGCCATGATTGACCATTTTGAAGAAGAGTTGAGATCCCTGACCAGGGAGATGGCGATATCGACGTTATGGTTTCGTCCGTCCGTGTGCGTCAGGCCCATACCAAAGAATATCACGCCGAATTTCGCCTGTTTCAGAATTGTACTGACTTCAAGGATCATCTGCCTGGGAATTCCTGAAACGGTCTCAAAAATCTCGTCTTCAAATCCCTGAACCGCCATTCTGAAAGCGTTGAAGAGTTCATAATCCCGGCCAGGTTTAATCTGGAGGTGATAATCCGCGATATTTGCCGTATCAGTCTTCCGGGGATCGATAACGATCACTGTTCGTCTTAAATGACCGTTTTCAGTAAAAAAACCCAGAGGATAGATGGCATATCTCGACATATGCCGTGGATGGGCATGGATGGGATTTGCTCCCCAGTATACGATGACATCAGCCCGGTTCTTCACCTCGCCGAGGGTACAGGTGGGATACCCGTTGTCGAAGACAGCCATAAGCGATGGCCCGTGACAGATGGATGCACAGTTATCCAGGACACCTCCCCCGAGTTCCATCACCCTGGCTGCTGCAGCCTGGGATTCGCTGGTCGTCGATCCGAACCCGAACATGAGGGGTTTTTTCGCCCTGATAATTGCCCGGGCAGTGATATCGATCGCTTCTTCATAGGTAATCTCCCGCATTGTTCCGTCCGGTTGCCGAAGTCTCGGCCTTGTAATCCGGTTGGTGCGGGATGCATTGAGAAATATTTCAGAACCGATTGAACATGCATTCTCAACCTCGAGGATCGTATTCCCATCATCAGAGACCGTTACCCTGATATCGTCGCAGGAGCATCCGCAGAACGGGCATCCGATACTCTCAAGGATCCGTGGCATCATCTTCTCCTGTCCACATGCCGACAGATCTTAAAACCAGTTCCCTTGCATGAAGAATTCTCTCCCCGGGAGCCGGGGTTACCGTTACCTCAAAACCGCTGTACTGGGGTGCACCGGCTGACTGGGTTATTGCCGGGACGATCTGGTTTGCCCAGACCCCCTGTCTTATGTGGCATACTCCGGGAGGAAGCGACTGTATCCCGGTAATTGCCCTGACGATAACCTCCCCGCTGGAACTAAAGACCCTGACCGGGGTGTTCTCTTCGATACCAAGCCTGAACATGTCGAGTTCGCTCATCTCGATAACAGTGCAGGCGTCATAGTACTCCCTGGAGTTTTTCCCTTTCTCCAAGGCTATGCCTTCTTCAATCGACCGGTGGGTGATCATGGTCAGAGACAATTCCTGTTTCATCTGATATCCAAAACCGTCCGGTACTCTGAATAAGGTAAGTAAGGATATTAAACTAATCGGTTCCCAGCAACTCCATCGCCACATCATACGGGTTTTTTGGGCGTTCATTTCCCGGCTTGTTCGTGAAAAAAGTGTGGGGATGTATCTGCTTCATCTGTTCAAGGGTTAACCGGCTGATGATATCCTCTGCCACTTCCCCGGCTTCCCTGGATTTACCCGGGAATTTCTGGATATATCCCATCTTGATATGCATGAGCATGGCGGTCTTCAGTTCTTCATCACTCAGCCGGTCAAAAGGGGTGTATTTTTCAAACTCTGGTCTTCCCATTTCATCCGTCTCCGAATTGTCCGATCATACTCCTGTAGACAACGTGTCTTTCTTCTCTGCCATATGGATGCTTGACTCTCCGTACTGGCTCCTGGTAACTCCTGTCCGGGTGATCTCAAGATGATGTTTACTGCATAATGCCTCAAAGAACTGCTTGTCAGGGAGCTGGTGGTACCGGTTATGCAATGCCAGTTCAAGTTCATACAGTCCCTGCATCCCGGTCCCTGCAGGCGGGGCAGCGAACCAGTGGTTGGAGATGAATAGTCCCCCGGTGGAGAGGAGAGATGCAGTCCTTTGGATCATCTCGTCCAGCCTGGCGGTGTAGGGATAGAGGGAATGGGAGAGGAGGACGATATCATACCCGGAGAGAGGATGATCGCATATATCCCCGTTGAGAACCTTGATCCGCTCCTGCATCCCGAAACGGCAGATATACTCCTCTGCAACCCGGGAATCCGCCAGACCGGTGAGCACCGCGGCCTCCAGATCCGGATTGTTCTGGCAGGCAGCTATGGCGTACAACCCATGACCCCCGCCCATTTCAAGATAATTCCGTGAAGCGGAAAAATTCATCCAGGTTTTAGTTACATTCGTGATATTCTGGATCGTTCCCCGGAGAGAATACTCTGCAAGCGCCCTGACTGATGCGTATGACGTGGTATCAAAGGTGGTCTTATGGTCAGGGTTTGTCAGGTATTCGTCCAGGACAAACCAGGGGGAATCATCCATCGGGAATTTCATGAGGTAATCTCCCTGGTAAAAGGGACTGGATCTGACAAAATTCATGCTTGCAGCAGGTGAAACGGAAAATGTGTCTCCGCTTTTGCGGACCAGGTCGAGGTAATACAGCGTGGCAAGAAGGCTCGGAATGAATTCCTGCCTGATGCCGGTCCCTTCACTGATCTGTTCAGGTGTTGCAGGTCCATTCTTCGCAAGCCAGGAGAAGAAATCCCGTTTCAGTGCAGCATTGACCACCATGTATTCTTTATATACCTGCACGAGATCGTCGACGATCTCAATCACCGGTAACTCCGGTATTTTCACGATTGCATCGGTTTTTTCCGTCATAATTACTCACTCCGGTTACCATTCGGGCAGGATAAATCCTGGACCGCATAAACAAAGGGATGCTACCGGACTTTTTCCGTTAAAATCCGGCAATAAAAGAAGAGAGGATTAAATTTTCATGTATATATTGCCGTAGATGATCTCTCCTTTCTTCTTGGTCTTCCGCTCGCCAAGATCGCCGATATACTGGTCAAAGGTATAGGTTGTTCCGTCAACCTCCTTCTCGACCGTTCCGATCTTCTTGAATCCCGGGAGGGGATAGAGGAGGTTTCCGAAGATATACGCATCTCCCTTTACCATCTGGCCGCCGACACGTCCCTCGACATCTCCCTTGATGATAACGGTTCCGCCCTCTGCATGGGTCAGGACATGGATGAATGCATTTCCCTCGATGATGATGGTTCCGCCGGTCATGGCAGTTCCGATATCGTTTCCAGCCTTTCCTTTTACCCGGATGAGTCCTCCGCTCATTCCACGCCAGTCTCCACGGTACGCACTGCCGACATGGTTCTGGGCATCTCCTTCAATGAGGATCTCCCCTCCTTCCATGGCAATCCCCAGGAAACTGTCCGCGTTGCCTTTTACGGTGATCTTTCCGCCTCTCATCCAGCCGCCGACATACATATCGGCGTCACTGTTGATGACGATCTCACCGCCGGTCATCTGCTGACCGAACCGCTTCATCCGTTTTACATTCCCGTTGACTACAATCTTCGTCTCGGCGGCTGTTGCTCCGGATTTGCCTTCGAACTTGAAGAAATCCCCGAGTTTCCACAGGATTTTTCCTTCGTGTGCCGGGAGTTCAGCGATCTCGGCAAGGCTTTTTCCGGCAAACAGGTCAGGTGTTACGCTGTAGCACTCAAGATACAATTCTGGCTGCTGGACCAGGGTCATCGTTACGGTTTCCATTTTTATTCCCCTCACGCCACTTCCACTTCAATTGCACGCGGGTTGTGCACATGCTCATCAAAGACCGCGTAGTTCTCAAGGTTCACGGTGTAGTTCTTGGTAAACTTCTCTTTGACATCGTGCATGACCTGGGCATTCTCAGGCATGTTGACCTTTGTCCAGATGGTGTACTTGTGTGGTTCGGCAACGATCTGCTTGTCCTTGACTACGACAACTCCTTCCTTGAGGGTGTATGCGGTGTTCTGGAAGGCAGCCTCGATCAGTTCGGGATCTGACGGAATGTTCGTCGGATCGAGATCGTAGATGGCAATATTTGCATCAGCCCCCTTTGCAAGGCTTCCGTACATGCTGGAGAGTCCGAGGGCCTTTGCCGGTCCTGCACGGGTCATCATGGCTATCTCGTAGAGTCCGAGTTCCTTGTCCATTGAAGCGATGTGACTTGCAGCGATGACCTTGTCCTTGTACTTCATGGTATCAAGGGTTGCTTCACGTGCCTTCTGTGACATGAGCCACTTGATAACCCGCGGGTACCGGGTAAACGGTCCGGCATTCGGGTGATCGGTGGTGAGAAATACCCGCATCAGGTCTTTTGCAAACAGGGCGATTTCAAGACCTATTGCCCACTGGATTCCGCATACCTTGATATTCTTGTCATAGATATACGGCACGATTCCTGAACCGGTCTCGAGTTCCACGTCAACGTTTGCCCACTTGATATGGTTGAGCTGGTTGAGGTGGTACTCGAACGGACCGTCTGCCGTCATCGTGGTGGTCTCATCAAGGGTAACAGCCCCGATATCGACGGTAATATTCTTGTTGCTGTTCACGTAGTCCATGACCTCCCTGGCACCTGACTCAAAGGTACCCCAGGAGTCTCCCTTGTAACTATGGAACTGGATGTGGGTGTTGTGGAGAACCTGTTCCCTGCCGAACTTGTTCTTTGGCTTGTAGCCTTCCGCAAGTTTGAGGGTATCCAGGGTGGTCTCGTAGCATCCGGGGTTGCCCAGGTTGTTACCGTGGAGGTGAATGGAATGGGGCAGACCGAGGTATTCGTTCGTCTCGATGAGTCCTTTGACGATCTCTGCCGGGGTGATGTCGAAGAATGGAACCGGATCGTTGATGGTGACACAGTTATCTCCCCAAGCCCATGCCTCGGTTCCTCCGGGATTGACTATCTTTATCCCGAAACCCTTGGTTGCGTTGAGAAGCCATGCAACATATGCTGCATTGTTCTCGATCTCCTTGTTCTTGATGTATTCAAAGCAGAACCAGTTGTTGCCGAAGACCGGCATGGCACTGATGTCGATGATCGGGGTGTCCCGAATCTCCTCATGCACGTGGGGAGCCATAAGCGGGGGCATTGCTGCCTCGTTGGCATAGGTATATCCCATACGGGCATAGGAGTACCCGGTCTTCCAGGTGGATGGAATCGAAAAACCCATCTCCATATGCTTGCCCTGCTTGAGAATTCCTCCCCGGAATGATCCCCTGAAGAGTTTGTCTTCAGGCCGCATCTCACGTCCGAGGTTTACCTTCGGGCCGACAATATGGGTGTGAATATCGACACCGCCGGCCATGACCGTCCTGCCTGATGCATCGATGACCTCGGCCTTTGAAGAGACCTTATCGGTGATCTTGCCGTCCTTTATAGAGATATCTGCCTTGTCTCCCTTGATACCCGAGATCGGGTCAAAGATATACCCGTTCTTGATGATTATTTCCGACATCTTCAGGCCCCCTGTGCGTTAAGTTCATCGAGCCGGTCTGCAATCCGGTTCAGCAGGGTCTCGTCATCGAGCAAGCCCTGGTTGTCAATGACCTTTCTGAACTGGATAGGCACGTTGTCCATCCGGTAGACGATACCGCCGACATCGACACCGCAGATACATACCGGGATGTGCAGGTCGGAGATCTCCGAGGCCATGTTGATGCTTGGGTCGATGGTAACCCAGGGATGTTTCTTCAGCTGCTTGACCGCCGGGATGGGGAAGTGTGCACCTGCATCGGTTCCGATGTTGATGAACATGTCAACTTCGTCACGCATTGCCATGTCAACCGAACTGGTCTCACCAGGATTCATGTGGGCATGGTCTTTCTTGGTGAGATCCAGGCAGTACGGGAAGCCGAATGTCCACGACCAGACGACACCCGGGCCGGCGATGTTGTAATGTCCCCGCATTGCCATGATCGTCCACTTCGCGACCTTGTTGAGATCGCGGGTGAGTGATATGGCGATGTCGATGTTGTGGTTTCTCCCATCCGAGTGGGTCAGACCCATGCCGAAGAATGTCGTTCCGAACCTCGCGTTAGCCATGATCTCTGCAACCTCGAGTATCTTCTCTTTCTTTATACCGGCGACCTCGTCAGGGAGATCCTTGCCATGGCCGATTACCACCATCCGGAATGCATCGAAGAGCTCGTAATCATGTCCCTGTTTTATCTGGAGATGGTAATCTGCCACGTTGGCGGTATCGGTATACCGCGGGTCTATGACGATGATTGTCCGCTTTTTTTGTCCCTTTCCGGTAAAGAATCCCCGTGGGAAGATAGAATACCGGGACATATGCCGCGGGTGTGCATGAGCAGGGTTGGAACCCCAGTATACAATGACATCTGCACGGTTTTTTACTTCTCCAAGGGTACAGGTTGGGTATCCGTTATCGAATATGGCGAGGAAGGACGGTCCGTGGCATATCGTTGCACAGTTGTCCAGCATACCGCCGGCTGTTTCCATGACGCGGGCAGCTGCTGCCTGTCCTTCACAGTTGGTTGAGCCGAATCCGTACATCAGGGGTTTTTTTGCCTTGTACAGGTGTTGTGCAACCCACTCGATAGCCTCATCGTAGGTGATATCCTTCATGGAGCCATCAGGCTGTCGGAGCCGTGGACTTCTTATCCGGTGGTCGGAGCTGCCATGCTTGAAGATTTCAGTCCCGATTGCACAGACGTTCTCTACCTCAAGAACCTTCTTTCCATCGTCCGAGACCGTAACTCTGACGTCATCACAGGAACAGCCACAATACGGGCATCCCACATTCTCAATAACCTTTGGCATTCTTACTCACCCTTCCACAAACCCACAGCACCCTGCACCAGTTGTAATGCTGTTTTCAGTTTTTCATTCGGTGCCGGTTCGACAGTAACCGGGAAACCACTGTACTGCGGTGCACCGGTTGATTGTGTCCTGGGTGGAACAACCTGGTTTGCCCAGACACCCTGCCTGATATGGCAGAGGCCAGGATAGACGGTCTGGCGGGCAACCACGGCCTTAACAATGACCTGGCCTGATTCGCTCGTAACACGGACATTGGTATTCTTCATGATACCAAGTTCTTTCATGTCCAGTTCGTTCATCTCGATGATGTTGCAGGCGTCGAAGTATTCCCGGGAAGTCTTTCCGATCTCCATGGCAATACCTTCCTCGACGGCCCGCTGGGTTATCATGTTTAACTTTTTTCCGGTCATAGGATCTCCCGAAAATCCTATTCTGTGAGTTTATTTCTGATCGAGTCTGACGGATTGCACTTTTCCATCCAAGGCCCGATCATCATGGGAAGCCCCCTGTATATCAGATCCTTAAGTCCGATACATCGGCAGATATCCCATGATCTCTGATGAAAGGGCAAGTCACCTGTGTATCCTATCTGATGATCCGGAGATCATCAATGCCTGATCTCCAGGGGTCTGAATGTAGTTAGGCACAAGTTTCGGTCCTCCGATCAACAGACTAACTACTCTCGAAAGGGCTAATAAATGTCTCCTCCCAAATTTTTTAGGCATAATTACGATGACCTCCTCAAAAAAAATCAAACATGTATTTAACGACTTTTTTATTTTAAGGGCATAGTTTGTCGAGATAAATTCTCTGAGAATATCTTTTTCGTCGGGAAAAGCGGGCTGAATATTCGGAATTCAGTTTGGTGAGTTAGGCATTACTCCAAATGATCACAAATGCACATTATATTTACATTTATCTGAAGTTAATCTCTTATTTCTTCGAGATACTAGTGCCTATCATGTTCTGAACATGAATCAACCAGTCCGGGATTGCGCGAGGTCAGGGATCGTCAGATATGAGTACAAGAAGAGAGAGAATGTATAGCGAATACATGAGTAGATCCATGCCGGATTCAGGAACTGACAACATCTATCTCAATAACGCCGCGACCAGCTGGCCAAAGCCTCCGGAGGTTTTAACGGCAGTTCAGAA
Source organism: Methanospirillum sp. (assembly GCA_028679485.1). Lineage (GTDB taxonomy): Archaea > Halobacteriota > Methanomicrobia > Methanomicrobiales > Methanospirillaceae > Methanospirillum. Next base: position 12,397 of record JAJRBL010000111.1, read on the forward strand.
TTCTCTCTCCTGGCCGTTTACGGGAGGAGGACGTAGTATTCATACGGAGTTTCGTGATGATATCCGGGCAGCCAGGGTGGCAGTTGCTGATCTCTTCGGTTTTCATGAGAGTGAAGAACAGGTGATCTTCTCTCATAATGCTACCGATGCTCTCAATACCCTGATTTTTGGATTTATCTCTGCCCATCCAGGTCCGGTTCATGTAATCTCCTCGGTTCTTGAGCATAACTCCGTGTTAAGGCCCCTCCATGAACTGGAAAAGGCAGGAAAGGTAAATCTGACCCTCATTCCGGTTCATGGTGCATATCTTGACCTGGAACAACTTGCTGAGTCGATAAAGCATGAGACCAGGCTTGCCGTGCTGAATCATGGAAGCAATGTCATGGGATCAGTTCAGAACCTGGATGAAATCTTTCGGATTCTCCATGAAAA
>JAJRBL010000112.1 GCA_028679485.1 Methanospirillum sp.
AGGACACCTACTCCTATCACGGCAGTAAACAGGACGCTTGCTTCGCCAAGCGTATCGAATCCACGGTAATCAAAGACGATCGAGGTGACGATATTGTTCGTCCCGGTCTGTTCCTGGCCGTGGGCGATGAAATATTCATCCATATCAGTGCCCGGGGGAGAGCCGAACGGTATGGACACTGCTGTATAGAGCAGGGCCACGGCAAAGACTACCAGAGTAACCCATATCAATGCCGATCTCATCAGGTCACCTCTGCCTGTTCGGTGGCCCGTATCGCGATGATATAAATCGCCGTGGAGAGACCGGCACCGACTGCTGCCTCGGCAATCGCCACGTCCGGTGCCTGCAGGATGTAAAACTCGAGGGATAGGAGAAAACTGAATGCCGCAAACGAGATCGAGGCACTGATAAGATCCCGCTGCCATACGACAAACGCGGTGGTTATTACGATACCAACCAGGATCAGGATCTGAAGGATATCGATCATATTCCGGCCTCCTTCAATCTGTCTACCACTGCTGGTTCAGGGAGTTGTCCGGACCGGTGGGCAGCCCGGGCGATCGCGTGGGAGCCGGCTGCATTCGTTATTGCAAGGGCAAATATTGCAATAACCGTGTGAACCACCAGCATCAGGTACTGGCCATCGGCTGTGCCGATGTATGTCGCCACTGCATACACGATGATCGCGATACCTAGGAAGATCGTCCCGAAGGTTGTTGCCTTGGTTGACGCATGGAGACGGGTATATACATCGGGAAACCGGAGAATACCAATGATACCAAGTGCATTGAATATGAGACCGATAGCAACGCAGATACCGATAAGGATTTCAGCGATCATCAGAGTTCACCTCCCAGGTACTTGGCGATGTACAACGTCGATACAAATGAGAGCAATGCGTAGACGATCGCCACATCGATGAAGATTAACTGTTTATACACCACTCCCAGGAGAAGCATCGCCCCAATCGTGAGGGTATTGATCGCATCGACGGCTACCACCCGGTCAGGCAGGGAAGGCCCGAGGTACACCCTGATAAGTGCAACCAGGGCAAGGATTGCAAGAATCACCACGGTCCAGAAGAAGATATCCAGTACCGGTATCATTCAGCAATCCTCCGGATCCACTTGGGAAGGTCCATGTAGGAGAATATCTCCTCCGCCTCGAGAGCAGTCTTTTTCTGTGTCTCTTCATCGATATTGATGACATGGATAAAGAGATCGTTCGTCTTCTCATCCACATCCACGCTCAGGGTTCCCGGCGTAAGCGTGATGGAATGGGCGAGCATGATGAGGGCAAAGTCTGACTTCATTCCGGATTTAAGCCGGATTATTCCCGGGCGTATCCTTCCGGTAATAACCCGGTATGCAACATCCAGGTTGGCTTTTGTCAGTTCAACAAAAAAAGGACCTGGAATATATATCAGGAGAAGAAGCAGCCGGACGGGGTTTATCATCCGGAAATTCTTGTTCCTGCAGAGTATCTTACGGGAAATTGCCCCGATTCCAAGGGCAAGAATCACCCCGGCAACGAGTTCCTCCCATGACCAGAAGAGTATATTTCCGGATCCCACCACAAGCAACAGATAAAACAGAAACGCAACACCTGCGGTGATCAGGAAGGGTATCATCTAATCCCCTCTCCCGGATCATGGCCCAGGCATAGTTGTGCCAAATCCTTCTCAATTATCATGATAGATCGTGATCATACGAGGTGGTTACTTGCATCATATAACAGTTTTTATTCGCTGATCCTGTTTTAATCCAATCAATGCATTCATAATCTTTCACGAAAGAGTACCATAAATGACATTTATTGTCTGGGACGATCTGTATGAAACCGGGATCGCCTCAATAGACGAACAACACAAGCATCTGGTCTCATTATTAAACCGGATGCTTGAGGCACTTAATCAAAAGAAAGGGGGGGAAGAGATATCCTACGTTATCGGGGAGATGGCAAAATACAGCGAGTATCATTTCAGTACAGAGGAGGAACTGATGCTAAAGGCGGAATATCCCGATGTCGGAGAGCACCAGATATTTCACCATGCCTTCACCTCAAAGGTTGTCGACTACCAGCATAAACTCGCTGCCCGGGACGATAATCTCACGGCAGAAGTGACAATATACCTGACAAACTGGCTTAACGATCATCTCTCGACGATCGATCAGAAGTATGTTCCGTACATGAAAAAAGCCGGAATAACCTGAGATACCGTGGACTCAAATAGGTACCGGTACAATATGCTGTATGGATACGAAGACAGCAAACATCATCACCATCGTTGTCGGATTCGTGTTTGTTCTGCTCGGGATCAATAATATTCTCAACGCTTCCAGCTGGTGGTATTATATCACCTTTTTTGCAGGGATCCTTATTGTATGCCTCGGGGTGTACGGGTATAAAACCGGGAGAAGGTTTTAACCCCCCGGGTCTGCCGGCTGGCATGCAAACGGCGTGATACTGGTTCAGGGCTGCGGAGGATCGGTACAGGTCATGGCTGCTCCCGGCTATCACCCCCTTCCTCTCTACTGGGCATAAAGCCGTTTTACTAGGTCCATAATGCCAAGCCCCCGGTTGGTGATGCTGTATCGTTTCCCTCCTTCGTCCTTGATTACGAGACCCGCATCGATCAGTTTTCCCAGATGATAGAGCAGGTGACCACCCTTTGAACCGGTCAGTTCCCCAAGCATGGTAAAGGTCATGCTGCCGGTTGAGAGTGCCTTCAGCATGGCAAATCTGCTCTCATGGGAGAGGGGTTCCACGATCGTGGATATCACTGCATCATCAGGGAGTTCGGTAAGGAACACCGTTGAATTAACTCTTGCAATTCCTTCGGAACAGGCAGAGAGGCTCTCCATGGTTCGTTTCAGTTGTTCTTTTTCATCGAGGTATACACTGAAACACTCATAACATGGTGGAAGAGACAGGTTCGGAACGGTGTTGATGAGTTCCTCGTCAGAGAGATCGCGTTCTTCACTGCGGACAGTTCCTTCAGGATCAGGTATCTGTGCGGCATCGCGAATCCGGGAGAGGAGGAAATCGAGGCATTCTTTCCTCCTGTCTCTGACACAGGGGTCAACACAGTGCTCCTGCAGATTCCGCTCGGCATTTCTCATCATCAGATCGATCACCATCTTTTCGTATCCTTTTGACAACTGGCGGGCGACAGAGGCGATCCGCTCCTCAATGATAGAACTCTGAAATGTTTTCAGTTCTGTAAGGATTGTCTCGACTCCATCGCGGTGATCTGACTTCAGGGTTCTGATATCATCTTCGAGCCTGATAATCCGCTCCTCGATCTCATCCTTTCGCATGATACAGATCTCGTACGGATGTATACTAAAGATTTACCTTTATGTCTATACCAGAGTATCTACCCCCTTTCCGGTCTCTGGTCCATCTTCTCCAGGGCTGAGATCTGACAGATGAGGCCTGAATCCAGCCATTCTCTGTCGTCTTATTGTAAGGTTACAGGTCTTACCTCCAAAGTCTAAAAAAATTCCCTTTATGTATAATAGGTTATACCATAAACCTCTGGATATACCCCTGATCAGGTCTGCCAGGCGGGTAATCACACCCGGTCGACCGTTCCGCTGCAATCCGGAGCCGATCTGCGAACATCAGGGGCGGAGGAGTTCTCTATGGAGAAACAATCAATTGGAACCAATGCAACCATCTGCCCGATGCCTGTCACCCTCGTGGGATCGATGGTAAATGACAGATCGAATTTCATGACCGTCGCCTTCATCTCCCGGGTAAACATGAATCCGCCGCTGATTAGTATGGGGTTGAACAAGCAGAGTGCAACCAGGGAAGCGGTATTTAAACACCGAACATTCAGTGTAAATTTCCCTTCTGCCGGCATGGTAGCAGAGACAGATTACTGCGGAATTGCATCCGGGAAAACAACAGACAAGTCCGGGCTGTTTAAGGTGTTTTACGGCAAATCCCCGTATGCACCGATGATATCAGAGTGTCCACTCTCTTTTGAATGCACCGTAGTTGAAACCCATGAGTTTGCAACACACACCTGTTTCATCGGTGAGATCGTGGCGACCTATCTTGACAGTTCCTGTGTAACCAACGGCAAGCCCGATCCTGCGAAGATCGATCCCCTGCTCCTCACGATGCCTGACAATCAGTACTGGCGGATTGGTAAACCGGTTGCACAGGCCTGGAATGCGGGAAAAAAGGTTCAGAAGCGATCATGACTCATCTGGTTGCCATAAACGGAAGCCCGCGTAAAAACGGGAACACCGCAACGCTTCTTGAGCATGCCTGTAAAGGTGCCAGGTCCCGGGGTGCATCAGTCACCCAGGTTCACCTGTATGACCTTATGTATCACGGCTGCAGGAGTTGTTTTGCCTGCAAGACAAAAGGCGGGAGATCATATGGACGATGTGCCGTGCGTGACGATCTGACACCGGTTCTCTCTGATATCAGTGAGGCTGATGCACTCATTCTTGGCTCGCCACTCTACTTCGGCACGGTGACCGGTGCAATGCGATCCTGCACCGAACGACTTCTCTTTCCTTATCTGGAGTATACCTCCCCGCCTCACTCGCTCGCTCCCCGCAGGATAAGGGCTGCATACATCCTTACGATGAATGTCACAGAAGAAGAACTGAAAACCCATGGGTACAGTCAGCATCCTGTTCTGAATGAACGGGTGCTCGGGATGCTTCTTGGATCAGCCGAGACCCTGTACTCGTACGATACCTGTCAGTTTGAGGATTATACCCGTGTCGTGAATGAACTCTTTGACCCGGTCAGGAAAGCCGAACGCAGGGAGAGGGTGTTTCCAGAAGACTGCAAAAGGGCGTTTGATCTCGGCGTTCGCCTGGTGGGGAGTGAATGATTACCTGTGGGAGTGACCAGGATCTGCCTCAGGATCGGTTTGCTTTTCTGAAGACTGCAGCACTTACGGCGGGAGCTGATGAAGCCATCATCATTCCGGCCTCTCTCATGGTAGTAGAAGACCGGGTCGGGTTGAAGTGCAAAAACGGATGTCCGTCTTACGGAAGATCGCTGACCTGTCCTCCGCATGTTCCTGTTATCCGGCGGTTCAGGAGTATTCCTGCAATGTGGACTGGGGAGTATGCAGGTTTCCGACCAGGGCACGGTTTTCTGCCGAATCAGTCGGAGTTAATGTGGTAAAGACCGTTGAACAGGCAGGAATGCAGATCCGGTTTC
>JAJRBL010000113.1 GCA_028679485.1 Methanospirillum sp.
AAAAGCCGAGAAAGCAAAAACGGGAAGTTAAGCTAAAGTGTATTTGCTACTTGACCCATAGGTTTACAAAAATTCAGAGAGTGTTCAATGTTTTTTGAGGATTTCAACAGAGCCCATGTCTGATTAAAAAAAGGGGTCTTCATCATAAGGGTGCGGAATTCCGACGTGCATTTTTTCTCCGGTATACCACGGATAGCCATTACCGCAAGGGAGTATTTCGGGGTTCTTTTCTCTGTATGGAGAGTATAATACTAGTAAATCTCATGCAAGAAGTTATCATATACGTACCAGAAGGGGTTTTTTGAGGATGAGACAGGAAAGAGAACACTCTCCCCAGAATCACCTCCGCATTTTGCGTTATTTGTGATAATCAGTTGAGATAGGTACAGTGATTGGGATAAATACCACGAAGATTTTTTGGGGGGAAAGATAAACACATACCGATTATATCGTTATTCAGTCATTCTTTCCAGCATTTCTTCTGACTCAAGATAGATCTCCTTGAGCCGTTCGATCGTCTCCTCGTCCGCATCCCAAAATCCTCTTTCCAGGGCTTCGAGCAGCCTTTTCGCCATATTCTGGAGTGCATGCGGATTGTTCTCCTCTATCCATTCGCGTGTTTCCTTGTTAAACAGGAAGTGCTCTGCCAGTTCCTGGTACTCCCAGTCATCCACGGCATCGGACGTTACATCCCAGCCGAAGGTGTATTCCAGGTTTGCAACCAATTCCTGGACACCGCGGTAGCCATGCGGTTTCAGACCTTCCAGCCATTTCGGATTGAGTACCCTGCTCCTGAATAGGAACCGGATCTCCTCGGGAACGGTTCTTGTCTTTACCAGATCAGGATCGGACGCATCACCAATGACCGAGAAGGGATCCTTACCACCGTACACCTTTGTGCATGCGTTCATACCACCGAGATACATAAAATCGTCATCATGATCGAGGATATCCAATTCTCTTGATACATGGTTCTTCACGGTTACATCAAGCTGACCGAACCGTTCCCTGAAGAGTTCTTCACAACGTTCCCCTTTCAGGTTTCGCCCATAGGCATGTGCCCCCCAGTTCGCATATACATCGGCGATATCTCTCCTTGTATCCCATGCTGAAGCCGAGACGACTGTACTTACACCTGCTCCGTAGTTCCCGGGAGGACAACCGAATATCCGGATCAGCGACAGTCTCCTTGCTTCCTCCTCCGGGAGGCCACCTTTGATCTTGTCAAGAATATCGCGTCTCATATGCATCGCAAGATAATTTGTTTCGCTTGATTCATCGAGAGTTGCTATCATCTCAACGCCCTCATCGATCATATGCATCAACATCGGGAAGACGTCCCTGAATAGGCCGCTGATCCGAAGTGTGACATCTATTCTCGGCCTTCCAAGTTCTTTCAGGGGGATGACCTCCAGAGCGGTGACCGCTCCTCCTCTATCAGACCAGACAGGACGAAGTCCCATGAGATTCAGAACATACGCGATGTCGTCACCCCCGCTTTTCATGGTATCGGTTGCAAACACAACTATTCCAACATTTTCAGGATAGCACCCCTTTTCATCGATATACTTTTTCACCATCTGATCCGCCAGTTTCTGCCCGGTTCTCCATGCAGCAGGAGTAGGGATGGTCGCCGGATCAATTGAATAAAAATTTCTGCCAGTTGGAAGCAGGTGGGCATTCCCTCTCGTAGGCGGACCCGAGGGACCGGGAGGGATATACCCCCCACCAAGGCCTCTCACAAGATTGTCTGTCTCGTCCGTTGTTCTTCTCAGTGCCGTGACAATCTCGCTGCATATGAAACGGGCTGTCTGTTTCACCACGCTGTTATCATCCGGGTAAAGGGATTCGATGGTAGAATCGCTATTTTCCGGGTCAAAATTGTGACTTTCAAGTGATCGTATGATCTCCTGTGCTTCAAGATCCAGCCTCTCAAGAAGGGCGCCCTTACATTCACCGGTCTTCCCGTCGATGTCAGACGAATGCTCGATGAGATCATAGAGGTCATAACCCCGTCGATCCGCTACGGTCTTTCGGAGGGACTTGGTTCGGCCATTGTCGAGCCTTGTGAGTGCATAGACCATCTCGAAAAATCTTTGATCTGCGGGTGGAATGCCAAAAATATGGAGTCCGTCCTTGATAAGGCCATCCTTTACCTCCGAGATATAATCATACAGTCTCTCCGCGTTCTCTTTCAGTTCGTTGACATCCATCTCATCCTCGAAACCGAGATCCGTATAAAATTTTTTGCTATTTACAAGGGAAAGTATTTCATCCAGTATGTCCGCGGATTTGGCACCCTGACCGGCGGCTCTCGACCTGAAATATTCCTGAAGCATACTGTCGAGATCTGCCACCTCATCATACCCGTCAGCCCGCATCATCGCTGGGATGAGATGATCGAGTATGGCGGCAACGCTCCGTCTCTTGGCCTGGATCCCTTCACCTGGATTATTCATAATGTACGGATAAAAATGCGGAATATCATCCAGAATAAGATCCGGAAAACAGTTTTCGGAGAGGCCGACACTCTTTCCGGGCAACCACTCGAGTGTGCCGTGCGTTCCCAAATGAATAAGGGCATGAGCACCAAATTCATGCTTCAGCCACCGGTAGTACGCAAGGTAGTGATGGGGCATGACCAGATCAACCGAATGGTATATCCTCTCTATCTGCTCGAAGTATCCCCGTGGTGGCTGGATTCCGATGAACACGTTGCCGTTCATGACACCAGGAATGAGTAGGGACTTTTTACCGGTAACAAACAATTCTCCTGGTGGCTGCCCCCAGTCACGGCAAATCATCTCTGCGGGTTTTACCGGGACATGGGAGAACCATTCGTTGTACATCTCCTCCGGCACCTCACCCTCTGATCTCTTCTCCATCTCCTCCCCTGACAGCCATGAGGAATCATTTGTCAGGCTCTGCATCAGTTCCTCTATGACCTGGTTTCCGGTTTCGGGGATATGATCCACCTTGTATCCGGCACTTTTAAGTTTTTTCAGGATTTCAACTACGCTTGCAGGGGAATCGAGACCGAAAGCA
>JAJRBL010000114.1 GCA_028679485.1 Methanospirillum sp.
TCCGTCAAGTGCTGCCATGAAGACAGCGAGAGAGATCGAGAGCAAAAGCAGGTAAAACTGTTTATTATCCATTCCCTGACCTGGACTCATGTAAATGAGATATCTTCGGTATACGGCATGAAAGTATGGATATTGTTTTACCTTCAATACCTCCGGAACATGGCTGCAATCCTGTCAGGATCCTTCGTCTTCGTAAGTGCAGCCATCAGAAGAATCCGGGTTTTTGAGGAGTGAGAGTATCTGCAGAGATGAACCGTTTTTCCCGGGGAGCTACAACTCCGGTACCTGTTCTTGAAGAGATGAAAACCGGGATCCCCTTGTCTGCAGCATCGAGAAGAGCCTGGTGGATCGATTCCGGATACCCGCCGTTCCCCATCGAAGTGACAACCAGGCCTTCAGATCCGTTCGCGACAAACGCATCAGGTGCTGTCCGGTCGACACCCGGGTAGAGCGTAACGATATCCACCTTCGGAAGGATGGAAAGGCCTGATACATCAAACTCTGTTGCAGTGGTATGGTTCCTGACATTTTCATGGTAGAACCGGGGAACCTCGTTGTCCATATATCCAAGCAGTCCGAAATCCGGGGACCTGAAGGTTCAACCATCTCGGTATAGAATCATACATAACGTTCTTCATCATCCGGATGAATAACCCTGAACGATACCTTTTTTCGTTCTGCACATCCGGCAACAGAGCGTTCCCGTGGACTGAGTCTCTTTCCCTCACCGCTTTTTACCTCCACCAGAATGATCTCGCGGACATCCCCCTCGGAAAGCCCATCAAATACGACAAAATCGATGGGAGATCCGAGAAACCTGGCATCAGACGGATTCCATGGAAACGAGGGAAAGAACGGGATCAGGTGTTCTGCCACTTTTCCATGGATAACCTTCCTGGACCTGGTGATAGCATCCTGCCTGATATGTTCCTTCTCTCTCCTCTCCCATTCCCTGGTCTGCAGGGAAACCTCACGTTTTACCGTCTCATCGTTTTCTGTTTTCAGCTGCCGGTACATGTTCGTAAGATCGCGTTCCCTCCAGGTTGTGTGCAGTTGATATGCACGCTTTTCAACCCGGGAAAAAAGGCGGAGATAACAGATAAAAAGTACTACCAGGATACTGATAAGAATCAGGATAACAATCGTTTCAGACATTGATTCCATGGACAATGGCCAAATCTCTATTGGTCTTCAGTTCAGGTTCAAAAGAAATGGGTTATTCTCCCAGGGTATGGACAATCCCGGGTATAGTTTTTACATCGGTGAATGACTGGGTATACCCGTCGGGGAATGTGATCGTTGAGGATTCCGGGATGAAACCGATATCGAATTTCTTTACAATCCAGAGTAGATCAGGTTCGACCAGCGACTCGACCGGTACATACGTGAAGGAAGGTGTTGTCATCTCGCTTCCGTTCACGGTTGCCATGCCGATAACCTGTAATGTAAGGGACTCGGGACTGAGGGACGAGACAGCAACCTCCCGGTTGAAAGCCTTCTCAAGTTCTTTCTTGCCGATGGCCTTCAGATCGATTACACTGGTTATCAGGTCATACTGAGCTTTCTCCGTATCGTTCAGATGGTACTCCATCTCAACGCTTCCATTCCCGTCAGTTCCCAGGGTATAATTGACAACAGAGATCGAGAATGCCGAGACACCTGATGCTGACAGGGACAGCAACAGAATTCCCGTGATGATAAGATACCTATTCATATGTCATGATGGATCATGATACTATAAATGATTGCCAGATACCGGGCAATCAAGCGAGCGTCTTTGAAATACAGAATAATGGAAGGATGGTATATTTACCTGATGCCGCCATGATACCCGGCGTATCAGAAAGAATATGGCTATCAGAAAGCTACAGTACCTGGAGTATTAAACAGAAGTTGTTACCTCTCAAACCAAGCAGGCAGGCCTGTATGCAGTTTGACAGGATACCAAGGATTGAAATCATGGAGATCAAGGCAGAACTATCAGATGATACGCTTATTCTGATACTCTCCGGGAGGCTTGACGGACAGGGATCAGAAGAACTGAAGCAGGCACTCATCCGGAACCTGACTGACAGAATCAGACATGTCCTGTTTGACCTGAAGGATTCCCCCTACCTGAGCAGTAACGGGATCAGGGTGTTTCTTCTCGCACGCAAGATGGTGCAGGAGAGATCTGGCACGGTAATGCTCTGCTGCGTTCCTGAGTTCCCGATGAATATCCTTTCCATGGCCGGGCTCAACCGTGTATTCCCGATATACCAGGATCAAAGAGAGGCACTCTCTTCGGTATGCATGATACATGAGGAGAGTTCATCTTCTGCTTCAATCCCGGAGCTCTGCGAGGTGGCCGGTGGGAAGATGGAGATAAGGAGGATCGGAGAAGGAACTGCAGCCCTTAGGATCTCCGGAAGCCTTACCCGGGTTCTTCATGCAGGCATCAGGGTTGAAGATATCAGCAGAATAAGGTTTTCGAATTGTGAATACTCGCTTGGTCTTGGTGCCCTGGCTGAGAATCCAGAGCAGGCACGGCATCTTCTGGGCGAGATGATCACCCTGCACGGATCAATAGTCTGGCTTCCGACCGATGGCATGTATATTCCCGATTTCTTCACCCCGGTACGGAACAGCGGAAATGTTGAGATCTACAGCGGATTTGCTGCCGCGTTACAGGGACCGTTCCATGAATACGCTGATCTGAAGGCTGACCAGCCAGGAGGGATCTCCCTGAGCGGGATATACCAGGCAATCTTCAGGCATGCCCGGGAGAAGTACCCGGACTATTCAGGGATAGTCGCAATGACCCTTATCGGACGATCTTCAGGAGTCAGGAGTTCGGGCATACGACATTCGCCAATCGTGGAAAATGCACCGATCGACGGTGGTTCTATCATGGACCCGGCACATGTAAAGGACTGGATAGAAGTGACCGATACGCCTGGTTATGTGGGAGAGACCATCGTGGCGTTTGGTGTAGGAATCGATCTCATGCAGGATCTCTCCCGGTTCACCCGGGAACAGCTCACTTCCCTGTATTATATTCATCCTTCGAACAGGGTTTCGCAGGAGATGTTTCTCCACAATCATGGGGTCATCTTCAAGTATGCTCCTGTTCCCCAGGTAAAAGAGATCGGAAGAGAGATCAGACGTCTCATCATTACCGGTGAATTCCTTGATATGCGTCACCTGATGGACGACACGAAGGTGAAGAATGCACGAATTGCAGTATCGTATATCTCCGGAATAGATGCAACCGGCTGACGATCTTATCGCCTGCTCCGGGTCTTTACCGGCGAAATCAATTCCCTGTGGTTAATTATACAAGAGGTGACGGGGGTATTTACATCCGGTTAGCCGCAACCGATGCAGGAGTGGACGACTCCGAACCTGGATACGAAGCCTTCTCCCACCGGTCAAGAACTTCAGAACCTTCGATGAATGCGAGATTGTGCCGGTGTGCATATCGCATCGCATCTTCCTTTGAAAGAGCATATCCCGACTCGTCATCAAGCATTTCACAAATTGTAATGGTCGGGTTTATCCCTGCCATTTCTGCCATGGCTATGGATAATTCTGTCTGGCCATGCCTCTGGGAGAGAAGGTTCTCTGCAGCAATCAGTATGGGCATATGCCCGGGAGTCCGGAACTGGTCCTTGAAAGAGGTCTGCCTGCCACCCAACGTATCCTGAACCACCTCAGCAATGGCTGTAACGGTCCTGGTCCGGTCACGATCGGTGATGCCAGTAAAGGTATCGCGATGGTTAACCCACAGGGAGAAGGATGAATTATTAGAGGGATCATAGGGAATATCTCCCAGTTTTTCAACCATGGCACAGTTCCGCAGAACGTCTCTTGCAAAGGGAAGGCCAAGTTTCCTGGCGGCTAGGAACGGTATCGCGGTACAGATAAGACCCCCTGCTTCATTTCTCATCAGGCAGATATCACGGGTAGTAATCATATCTGAACGAATGGCCAGGTCAGTTTCACGTTCGCGGTCATCAAAATCATACAGCAGGACCATCTCACCCTGCCGTAACGCGGAGTATGCATCAAGATTCATAATGTCACCTCTATAGCTACCTCGTCCCCGTCCTGTAGCGAAAACCTCTTTCGAAGCCCTTCAGGAGAGACGATTTCAAGGAGTTCTTCCGGGTAATGGGTTCTCCCCGGGATGATTATGCCGCAGGGTACCTCCCTGATGAAACAAGGGAGGCATTTTACATTACCAAATGTCCGGCCTTCAGATTCAAATCCCTGCACGGTCTTCCAGTCTGCCCCGGAAAGACGTTTCCTCTGCAATGTCGCAACGGGATTTAGTTTTAGGTTCAGGGTTCCGGGAAACGGAGTAAATCCGAGTAATCCCTGGAACTGATCGGTATACTGGCGAAGGCTCATATAATATGCACCTTCACCAAGTCCGGACTGAACCAGCCCGGCAAGGACCAGTGTCTTCTCCTGCCTGCCAAACAAACGGTAATAATCACAGTATTCACGCCTGAGAGCATCTTCTCCGGCACTGGTAATCGTAACCTGTTGTCCCTCTGTTCCCAACACCCGGCTAACCAGTTTCTGCTGTTCAAGAGAGCGTAATCTTCGTGATGCCGTCTGCGGGCTGAACCCGAGTTCAGAACCAAGACTTAAGGATTTGAGGAAGACCGGAGCGTTCAAACCGCCCATGAGGGCAATCCGTTTAATACATTCCAGATCCTCCGGAGCA
>JAJRBL010000115.1 GCA_028679485.1 Methanospirillum sp.
CGGGGGGTATATCATTCCGACTGTCCACGAGGGCTCGGTGAAGAAATACCTGGAGATGTCCAAGAAGATCTGTGAAGAATACCGGATATCTGAGTATACAAGGCAGCGAATCGAGGTGATAGACATGAACATCGAGTCCACCTTCGGGGAGGAGAAGGTGGAACAGCTGGGCCTTGCCGATTTCATGTGACCGGATCCCCGGTGTCAAACCTGAACCCTCCTTTCGGCACCCGGAGGAGGAACCTGGCCCCGGAACCATATATCCCTTCTTCACGGATCGATATACCGGTGATGCCCAGGATCTCCCGGACCAGGATAAGACCGATCCCTCTTTTTTCTTTAATGTTAAGGTCAAAGATACTGTCTTTACGCTCATCGGGAATCCCGGTTCCGTCATCCTCGTACCAGAGGATGAGATCCTCGCCTGAACATTCATACCTGAGGGTGATGGTGGTGACCTTTCCGCCGTGGGAGAGAGAGTTTTCAACCAGGTGTTCGAAGACCTTCTCGAGGAAGGGATCTGCATAGATATAAAGCCCGGGAACATCGACATTCCTGGTTATCCCGGTCATATCAAGATGGGAGACGGCATACAGGAATACTTCCCTGGTATTGAGCCATATTGCAGGTTTTAACCCCAAATCCTGGTAATTTTTCATGAAGAGCATCAGTCTTTCTATAGAATCAAGAATTGTTCTGCTCTGCATGATGAAGTCCTTCGTCTCTCCTTCTCCCGCCAGGTCAGCGGCAAGGCCGAGATATCCCCTGAGTATGAAGAGCTGGTTATTTATCGTGGTCCTGGTCAGGTAGTTGAAGAGGTTGATCTTCTCGGTAGCTTTCCGGAGAGCCTCCTGGTCACGTATCCTGCCGGAGATATCACGTATGGCAGCAACACCGACCTTTTTATTACTCCATTCAAAGAATCTTCCGACGATCTCGACCGGGAATCTGCTTCCGTCTCTCCTGACATGGTTCCTGACGGGGATAGAGAAGAAGCCTTCCGGGTGATCCTGCAAAAATGCCGTTGGTTTATCCTGTTCAGGCGAGAGTTCGGAGAGTGTCATCCCGAGGAGTTCTTCATGCGAGTACCCGTACATATCCGAGGCTGCCGAATTTGCCTCAAGGATGGCCCCTGAATGGGTTTCCACGAGGAATATCGCCTCCCAGCCCAGTTCAAACAGGCTGTAATATTTCTCCCTGCTCTCCTCAACGGCCTTCCTGGTTGCAATCTGTTCTGAAATGTCCACGGAGAGGCCGATAACCCCGGTTACTTCACCATGCTCCCCGGTTACCGGTACTTTCCGGGTGGAGTGGGGAACCCGCACCCCGTGCCTGATCTCAATCTCTTCTTCAGGGATATACAGGGGCTCCTTGGAGGTGATCACCCTCTGATCATCCTCTGCATACTTTTCTGCCAGGTCGGGGGGAAAGATATCTGCATCGGTCTTCCCGGTAAAATCCCGGGATGTCATCCCCACCGTGTCAAGCATCCGCTGGTTGACGATCCGGTACCTCCCCCGGGTATCCTTGAAAAAGACAAATCCCGGGAGGGTGTTGATGAAAACCTGCATGAGTCGTCCGGTCTTTCGCCGCTGGTGCATTACATAGAGCAGGGCGAGGAGGGAAGATGCAAGGATGATGATAATAATGATGGCAGATATCACCTCCCGGTAGTACTGCTCCAGGATGATGGGTTCTCTGTTGATAACGGTGCTTCCGGGAGGAAGGCGTTCTTCGGGAACCCCGAAGCGTTTCAGGGTAAGGGCATCAAAGACATAACTCGTTGAATCGTTGAGGTTAACCGGGATGTCATCCGCACGTGTCCCGTTCAGTATCTCTGCTGCCATCCTGGCTGCAAGAACCCCCTGGTGCCTGCCTGATATGATACTCCCGCCGACTGTTCCTTTCCCGAGGTTGAAATCGTAGAGGTTGAAGACTGGAACCGGGCTTACCTTAGCGAGTTCCTCGGCAAACCTGCCTATATCGATGACATTTCCTGCCGAATCACGTGACCAGTTCCCGATGAGGATCAGGGTATGGGGGGGAAGGTCTCCCATCCGGCGGTAGAGTTCAGCGGTAGTGATGTTTCCGGTATCATGGCAGGTGATAGCGGCAGGGATATTCCCGGCTGCCTTGTGGATGAGATGGCGTATCTCCCTCCCGCTGTCGGTATCCTCACAGACGATCCAGATATCGGTGGTGTCAGGGAACAGGGAGATCATCGCCTCCAGGGTAGCCTTTGGGTTTATCGCCGTGACGATCCCGGTGGTGTTTGCGTAGGTGTAGGGATGCAGTTCTTCGTACCCGTTAAGACCGGTATACACCACCGGAACATCGGGAAACAGGGTTTTCCGGCGATCCAGGATAAACTGCAGTGCCCGGTCATCGGCGACGACGATCAGTCTTATGGTCTGGTTGCCGTATTTGTACCGCAGGAGTTGTTCCTGGAGGGTGAGGGACTCTTCGGACTGGTAGTTTTTCCAGTCCAGGTATTCGATCGCGATCCGGTTCTCCGGGCCGGGATCACCGAGGGTATCCAGGAATCCGGCCGTAATATCACTGCTCCAGAGGTAGGTCGGGTGGTACGAGTGAATGAACAGGATGACAGACTTCTCTGCCGGTTCTTCGGCTAAAACCGGGGAACCGGCGAGAAGGATCACGAGTATGAAGGTACACCTGAGAACCGTGTATCCTGCGGACCGGTTTCCCCCCATATGAAGGAACTTGTTACCATTGATATAATGAACCTTGTGATTGGATCAACAACGCTATCCCGGGTGTCGGGGAGATGTCAGCCGGCCCGGTCAGGGTCAATAAGAAGATTTTTTATATGGTGGAAACGTGCAGGAAATGCACCAGATTCAAGGAGGAACCTAGAAATAGGATCCAATCCCACGATATTATGTCAGCTTGGTGTGGATATCTTCCATACCTTCTCTTTCTATTCTTCTTTGTGCGGGGATAGCCAAGTGGTCAAAGGCGAACGCCTCAAGAGCGTTTCTCGTAGGAGTTCAGGGGTTCGACTCCCTTTCCCCGCATTTAGACAAAAGGTTCAACTCTCTACCGCTATTC
>JAJRBL010000116.1 GCA_028679485.1 Methanospirillum sp.
ATCACCTGTTTCTCAATATCCTGGGAACCCTCTATGGATCCGTCAGCCTGCTTATGGAGTTCCCCTTCAACCCGACTTTCAGCCCGTACACCTTTTTCGACCCTTCACGTGGTGGGGGACTCTCACTGGCATCCTGGATATATCCATCCGGGATCATGCAGGCCATGACCTTTTCGGCGATCAATCTGCTCCTGTTTATCCTGACCCCGTTTGTCGTGCCCTTTATCGTTCTCGAGCAGAATACCCTCAGGGAGGCAGTCGGGGGATCGTTTACCATGATGAAAAAGAACTGGGATGAGGCAGCTGTCTGTGCAGTCTTCCTTGGAGTCGTTGTATCCGGTGTGTTCCTCACGTATCTGATCGTCCAGGCTGCATCCGGGATGGTTATACCGGACGGGGTTGTCATGATACGCCCGGAAAATGCATGGATTGCTCTTGCTCTCGTGTATGATAGTGTATTGTTCTGGTTTGTGATTGTAATGGCAACAGTCGGAGGGATTGCCGCCCTGGACCTCTACAGATCGGCAAAAAGCAGGGAGATCACCGCTGAATCCACCGAACTTACAGGGGGTGTGATCTGATGTGCCTCATCTCAGGAATCGCCAACCAGTGGTTGAGTTTGTGCCGGAAACCACCGGCAGTACCTCTCCTGCAGACTGGTATTGATATCCCGCCGGAATCTGCCCGTGAGGGACTCCCGGGTGGCGGTGGCGGAGGAACGGGAACTATTCGCCGGGGAATAGGATCTGCCATATCCGGGATGAGAACTTTAAACCGGAACCGGCAACTCCTCTGGTTTACGTTCCTTGCCGGACTGGTGCTGGCGGGAAACACCATCGGCCTGGCAGCATTTCACTACATCGACTGGATCACACAACCGGATATACTGGTATCGTATGCCCGGGACTTTCTCCTCGGGTTTGCGACACTGTTCTGCCTGGTTTACTTACTGGCGGGCCTTGTCCTGAGTATCTCATCAAAGGATGAGGGTACTGTGTTCTTCTTTGAGGGGCTTATACTGGCAAAAAAATACCTGAAAGCCATCTTATCATGGTCCCTGGTTCTGGCACTCACCGGTATTTTGCTCTTTTATATCTGGTTTTATTTTTTCTGCTGGTTGCCGCCTGATCTCCGGTTCCTCAATATATTAGGGCCTTTTTCTTTTATTAGCAACACGATCACCCAGTTCCCCTTCAACTGGACGCTCGATAGGGACATGTTAACCGAATTTCCGGGTTATGGAGGACGATCGCTGCTATTATGGATATATCCATTTGGATTCATGGAGGCCCTACCCATCCTGGCGATCAATCTGCTCCTGTTCATCCTGACCCCCTTTATCATCCCTCTTATCGTACTCGAACAGAAGACCCTCAGAGAGGCAGTCCGGGGATCGTTTGGCATGATGAAAAAAACCTGGATTGAGGTAGCTTCCTGCGTCATCTTCCTGGGAATAGTCGTGTTCGGTGTTTTCCTCACGTACTTGCTCGTCCAGGCGGCATCCGGGATGGTATCACCGTACGAGACAGTCACCCATCATCCCCCCGGAACCTGGATTGCACTGGGATTCCTCTATGATCTCGCACTGGTGATCTTTGCCTTTGTCGTGGCAACCGTCGGAGGGATCGCTGCGCTTGACCTCTACTTCTCAGCAAAGAGCGGGCAGATGGCTGGATCCCCGGAACCAGAACCCCACATATAACTTTTGTATCCCCCGGCCATTCCCGAAAGATACTGCCATGGTATGATGCCAGGTAAAATGCAAAAAGAAATTGTTTTATATCGTAAACATCCACGTATTTACCTATGGTACTACACCGCACCAACAACCCATCCGGGTTGCGAAACGTGATCCTGCTTCTCCTCTTATCAGGAACGGCAGTCCTGCTGATATCCCCCGCCTTTGCAGGCACGGGTGTAACTATCTCCTCAGACGGGAACCCGTCATACTATCTGGGAGAAAAAATGGTTTTCAGAGGTCAGAACACCGATTCAGACTCCACATACCTCTTTATGACGGGCCCCAATCTTCAGGCTGCAGGGGTGAAACTCACCTCACCCGATAAGGCTGTGGTCAGCGGAGACCCTGACTCGTTCACGGTAGTGAAAACAAAACCTGATAAAACCTGGGAATACTCCTTTTACACGGCAAATCTCCCATTTGATGCCGGTTCGTACAGTCTGTATGCCGTGAGCCAGCCGGAAGCAAAGGACCAGCTGGGCCTTGAAACTGCCCAGATTGGTTTAATAATCAAAAAACCCTACATCATGGCAGATATATCTCCTTCGTCAGTAGTAAATGGGCAGCCCTTTACGGTCACCGGAACTGCAGAAGGCATCCCCCCTGCTGTCCAGGTATGGATTATTGGCGATAACTATCTGTTTAATACCACGAATCCGGTAGATCCGGATGGTTCCTTTACCTTTACTGCCGATGCAACGATATCAGAAAAACTTCCCAAAGGACAGAATTATCTGATCGTGCAACACCCGATGACAGACAACCAGTTCGATATCGTTGTCAGCGGGGATTATGTCCGTAACCTGAAACTCAACAACGGTACGGCAATCTTCAGGCTCACCGGCCCGGGAAGCCTGCAGGGCAGCGAAGCGGCAGACGCACTCATCACCGCGTTACACGATGGCATGGTGCATGATCCCGCCTTGACCAATGATACCTCTGCCCTGATCCCATTCACCGTCGGGTGATTCGGGAAGATCAACAACTCCTGCACAACGGGTAACGATCACTCCTATCGGCAGCAGGTCCGGCAGGTACCCGATCCGGTATCCCTGGCTCCCGTCTGCCCTTCCCGGGGCGTTCGTCCTCGTTATGGGAATCGTGGCTGGAAGCGTTATTAACGATTCCTTTTTTTCCAGGCAACCAGAAGATCCGGATCATACCGGGAACTTGCCGTACAGGTTCCGCAGGACACAGCCTGTTATTACGAATCAACAATCTTTCAAAACATACCCTCCAGGTAATCTCCTGTTGAACAGGTTTCCCTCCTCAGGTCTCCTGGAAATACCGAACAGGACTCTTGAATATCATACCTTCCGGTTACGGGTTGTTTATCTCTCCAGGTGAATACCTGATGCATGAAACGGGAAATACTTCCCAGCCTGTAACCCGTTCAGAAACCTGCATGAACATTCAAACCTGAACAATCGATGATAATTATGAGACTATCCAATGGTATTGCACTCCTGCTCATCATCTCTGCGATTTGTGTCTTTCTGGTGTCAGCCGACGTACCTGTTGACAATAACGTGCCCGGTCAGCAGATCACGCCGAACATGACCGGAGGACCATCACCGGGAGGAGAGCCAGACAAACAGAATACGGCTCCGGATCAGTCCGGCCAGGTGGCGGGATCAGATGCTGTTCAGCCAGTACACACACCTGCACAGAAATCTCCGGAAGGATCGGGCACAAACCCGGGATCCGGTTCCGGACAGGAAGAGAATAAACAGCCCGGATCCCCTTCAGTAACCTCTCAGCCCCAGGTAACCGCAACTGGTCCCGGGCAGGGGTCAGGCAGGTCAAATCCTGGTATCGAACCCGGGGAAACGGTCTCTGCTCCGGTTCAGCCCTCGGAACAACCAGCCGGATCGAAACAGACTCCGTCCTCCCCCTCCGGATCCGGAGGATCATACCGGGAGATCCAGTTCCCTTCGTCCTATCCGCATTTCAAGCAGAATAACGCCGCAATTCTCGTCTCCAGCACCCCGGCCGGTGCGGGGGTGTACCTGGACGGATCCTACAAGGGGACGACACCCTCATCAGGATACCTCGAGATCACAGACCTGTCTCCGGGAACATACACGGTACGTCTGACCTATTCAGGGTATTCAGATTATTCTACGGAAGTAATCCTGTCCAGGAATGAGATCTCGACGATCTCGGCAGACATGACCGCAGAATATGTCGCATCATCATACGGAGCATTATCAGTCCAGGCCGACCCGTCAGGGGCAGAAGTATACCTGGATAATGAATACAAGGGAATCACCCCGCTTACGCTCCAGCAGATTGTAACAGG
>JAJRBL010000117.1 GCA_028679485.1 Methanospirillum sp.
CCGGCCCTGACCAGGTAGGACTTCCCTTTTCCCGTGAGAATAACCCTGGATCCCGGCTCAATCATGAAGCCAGGCGGAGAATCGCTTCGGCAATGTCCCCTTTTGTCTCGACAAGGGCTGCCTTTGCTGCATCTGCAGTGACTCCCGCCTGCCCGGCAACCAGTGCCACATCATCGTCAGGAATTACCGTCTCTGCCTCTTCGAACCGGGGTTCTCCGGTAATCTGCCAGGTGGTGACACCCTGCATCTTCATGATAGCGACCTCTGCCTGGTCGAACACATACCTGCCTTTCGCGGTCTTAACGATAATCTCCTGTACATCCTCTACCGGGCGGACATCCATCCCGAGTTGTTTCATCACCTGTTTCATCTTGCGGGGATTCATTCCTGGAATCATGACTTACTCCTGATTTATTCCGTGCCGTACAGATACAGCCATTCCGGTATCAAACCGTGCCATCTCTTCTCCGGAAAGGACTGCCTCACCTATCGCAACCAGACCGCCCCTCCCGTCCACCACCAGGACTTCATCGCCGGCATGGATATGCATATCTGACTCTACCACATGCCTGCAGAAGAGGTTTTTTCCCGATGCTATGAAGGGAAGAACGTCTTCCCGTACCACTACCCTGTTCCCCGGAACATCCAGAACCTCGTGAAGACGCTTTGCGCCGGCTAGGCCCAGGGTAAGACGCCCGTCATGTGCACGAAGCGTTGCCAGCCTTTTGCCATCCAGAAGCACCTGGCGGACACCTCCCCTGCGGGAGATGATGAACCGGCACGAATCCGGGAAAATTCCTTCCCCCGTCCCTTTTCCAAACTGGAGATCAGCTATGATACGGACACGTTTCAGCATATTGCTGCGCTATTATTCGGTTCACATCTTCGATAAATGCATGCTCAAGCTCATGGGGGATGAACGCTCCGGCGGCTATCCGGTGACCCCCTCCGGAACAGCCTTCATGAAGTTCACATGCCCTGGCAAGTGCCTGCTGGAGATCCACTCCCCTGCTCACTACTTCAGGCCGTGTCCGCATCGAGATCTTGGTCATCGAGGGATCAAGGGAGTCCTCGCACATTATTAATATAGGCTTCTCAGGGTTCAGCCTGGACAAGGCCATGCCTGCCCCGATACCTACGATGGTGTCAGGAAACCTTCCCCCGACATGAATATAGAGAAGATGGGAGAGTTCCGTAACCCCGGTATCAGTGATATAGAGCATAACCTCCCGGATTTTGCTCCGGTGGTTACGAAGCATCTGCTCTGCCTCGCGGTATGCCACCACCCGGTCACCCCTGCAGATGGCACCACCGAGTTCAGGCCGCTGCCAGCGTCCGCAGGAGTTCAGGAGGGTTGCAAACTCAGATGCATTACGGAGGGAGGCCTGGTGCCGGTCCTCGCCGGGAAAGAGGTAATGATCACTGAAGAGTCTCGCGGTGTCCTTTCCATGTGCCACCATCTGTTCAATAATAGCAGAACTGACCGCCTGTTTCTGATCAAAACTCAGATCCTCCCATACCGGCCACCGGTTTCCCGATAGCGGAGAGATCCCGATCCGTTCGAGAAACCGGGCTGCACCGTCCGGATCCCTGCTCACCCCCGGAATATCCAGGTCGTCGGAGTATGCAACAGACTGGGGCAGGGGTCTCGTAGATATGCCGTAAATATTGAGATCATGTTCCCAGAGCTCCACGCTGCCCTCCCGTATTCCGTCTCTCAGGATATCCCTGGCAGGACCTATGAGCCTGAGATGCTCACGGTCCATCATGTCACCGATGTTCCCGATGAGGGCCAGTTTTGCAAGATCGGTGTTGACACTGTCCAGGTCAAGGGCGAGGAAATACGATACCCCGGCTGCACTCATCTTCTCAAAACCATGTTTCAGGCAATTTACCTCGATGAAATCCCCTCCGTCACCTGATTCGGCAGGCTGGCTGACATGATGATCCAGGATAATGGTACGCCCGGGATCCAGGCCTTTCTCCTTGAGCATCTCCTGCTGGCCTGACCCGAAATCTGAGAATATCTTCAGGGAAGAGTCGCTTGGGATCTGATCAAGCGTCAGAGGATCGATCTGCCGCACAAACCGGGTGGTTACCCGGATACCTTCACGGCTCAGAGCCAGTGCAAGGATCGCCTCGCTGCTTATCCCGTCTGCATCAATGTGGGAGATTATGGTAACCTCCTCACTGTCGCGGATAACATCCGAGGCCGCTCTGATATCCTCCTCGAAACTCATTCAGGTACTATTGTCTGACTCAGGTGAAGAGGGATCGGTATCAAGTGAGAAGACTTAAGAATACTATCAGGTACCGAAGATGACCGGAGAGGGTAACCTCAATGCAGGAAAGAAAGACTTTTGAGAAGTTTCCCGGAGATTTATCCCGATTTACAGAATTTCGTGAAGCCGGGCTTATTACTCCTGCCGGGATGCGGATAATCGATGCTAACGCGCAGGATTTGGGTGTGGACGGCATGCAACTTATGGAATCCGCCGGGGCAGCCCTTGCAGGAATGGCACGGACATATCATGCATCGCGTATCCTTGTCCTGTGCGGGGCTGGAAACAACGGAGGGGACGGGATGGTGGCAGCCCGGCACCTTCAGCATGATGCCGACGTGACGGTTCTCTGGTATGATTCCGGACGAATGACAGACCAGACCAGATCCCAACTCAGGGCACTCCGGAATTGCAGGGTCAGGAATGTCAGGTTCAGGTGCAGGGATGAGATCCTGGCCCGGGCAGATATCTTCGTTTCAGCAGATCTGATCATTGATTCACTCCTCGGAACCGGGGGAGAGGGAGAGGTTCGTGAACCGCTCCGCTCCTGTGTTATCCTTGCAACCAAGGCAGAAAAACCGATCATTGCAGCAGATATTCCCACTCCGGGCATTATTCCGGATAAGATATGTGCGTTCCATCGTGCAAAGACAGCAGATTCCCAGGTCTTCGAGATCGGCGTACCTCTTCTCGCAGAGATATGTACAGGCTCAGGCGACCTTCTTCTCATTCCGGAGAGGATACAATCGGCACATAAGGGAGCAGGGGGCGAGGTCCTTGTCGTCGGAGGAGGGCCATACCAGGGCGCTCCCTGGATGTCAGGCATGGCAGCACTCCGGGCAGGTGCTGATATCGTGAGAATTGCCTCTCCGGGATATATCCCTGAGCCTGACCTTATCCATGTGCCACTGGGAAAGACCCGGCTATCCGAATCCGACCTGGATCTCCTGGTTCCCCTCTGCGAACAGGCAGATGTGGTGCTCTGCGGCCCGGGTCTCGGAACAGGATCGCACGAGGTAGTTACTGCACTTGCGCCCCATGCCAGAAAGGCGGTATTCGACGCTGATGCCCTCCGAGATCCCCTGCCGGGTGCAGGTGAAACACTGTATACCCCTCATGCAGGCGAATTCTCCCGCATGACAGGATCGCATCCCGGTACCTCAGTCTATGACCGGGCATGTGCCGTACGGTCAGCAGATATCCGGGGAACGGTTCTTCTCAAGGGAGAAGTGGATATTATCGGTGATCGCCGGCGCATAAGGTTTAACCGCACCGGTACTGCTGCAATGACAACAGGAGGGACGGGGGATGTACTGGCAGGGGTATGTTCCGCACTAATGGTCAGTCTGCCTCCCTTCGAGGCGGCATGCATCGGTGCGTATGCGACGGGGAAGGCAGGAGAGATGGTTACCAGCTCTCTTGGATATGGACTGACTGCACAGGATCTTCTTCCTGCAATATCTCAAGTATTGTTTCGTTGTAATGGTACGGGAGAATAATGCCGGTTTTTACACATCTTGATGGTGACAAGGCCCGGATGGTTGACGTCTCAGCAAAAGGCGAGGTTTACCGGAGGGCTATCGCCTCGGGGAGCATCCATCTCCGTCCTGATACGGTTCGTGCCATCCGCGAAGGAACCACGGTGAAGGGAAACGTACTTGCTACTGCCCGTGTTGCGGCAACCCTGGCGGTAAAGGATACGCCACGGATAATCCCCATGTGCCACACCATTCCGGTTCACGGAATAGACATATCGTTCTCTTTTACCGAGAACAGCATCGCCTCGCAGGTCACCGTGGTCTCTGCAGGGAAAACGGGAGTAGAAATGGAGGCACTGGTGGGAGTCAGTACAGCTCTCCTGACCATATGGGACATGGTAAAATCAGCAGAAAAAGACAAGGACGGCCAGTACCCGGTGACCGGCATATCAGATATCAGGGTCATCGAGAAGGTGAAACAGGAGATCCCTGAGACAGGTTAAATATCTTTCAGGGTGACCTGTAATGGACTTCCGGGATTCGTCCCGTAAGGAATGTAGCCTGACTTCAGGCTGAACCTGGTGAACTAAATGGTAAAATCGATGTATGCATATGTCAGGGATGCATGGAAAGTCCCTGACGATACCGGAGTCAAGGCTCTTCTCTGGGAAAGAATGCAGGTATGGCGCCGGGAAGGAAGTATCGTCCGTGTCCGGAGGCCAACCAGAATAGATCGTGCCCGCGCTCTTGGATACAAGGCAAAGCAGGGGGTTGTTGTCGTACGGGTAAAAGTACGACGTGGAGGTCGCAGGGCCGGCCGGTTCGTCCGCGGCCGAAGAACTGCACGGATGGGTATCAACAAGAGAACCATGGGTAAAAGCATCCAGCGTATTGCAGAAGAGCGCGCAAGCAGGAAGTACCCCAACATGGAGGCTCTCAATTCATACTGGGTCGGGGAAGACGGACGCCAGAAATGGTATGAAGTCATCCTGCTCGATCCGCATCATCCCTCAATCCGGAACGATGAAACGTTGTCCTGGATCGCAAACCCCACACACCGTGGCAGAAGTGAGCGTGGAAAAACGAGTGCAGGTCTGAAAGGACGTGGGATGCGTGCAAGAGGAATCGGTACAGAGAAGTGCCGCCCGTCTGTCCGGTCCCATGCAAACCGGGCCAAATAATTTTTTTGAATGCACCTCTTTGACGGCTGCGTTTTTCTTTATCCAAACGGGACTGCCAGTATTTCGCGGTATGCACGTGAACTGGCAGATTTAGGCTTTTCCGGCTTTGTTGCGATGGGAACCCAGCCCTGTACCTACCCTGATACCATTGAAGTCTGGTCTGCACGGTATCTTTCAGGGATACAGGCACGCCTGCTTCCCCGCGAAACCGGGCAGGCCGGGCAGGCTGATGAACTTGTTTATGTTACTGCCGGGGATTCAGGGTACAACCGGACAGTCCTTTCCACCCCCGGGGTTCATGTCCTTACGGAGGTCCAGAACACGCAGAAAGATGGATTCGACAGGTTTTGTGCACAGATAGCAGCAGAACGGGAGGTTGCTATAGATATTTCGGTACGACCCCTCGTTGAACTCAGGGGAGTAAGCCGCCAGAAGGTGATCCGAAGATACGAGGAGATATTTACTCTCCAGAAACGATACGGATTTCCTCTGATA